>CAZNLZ010000155.1:0-4249 GCA_964574225.1 uncultured Muribaculaceae bacterium
TGTGCATGAAAAGCCATATCATTTTACAGTGAGCGGTAATCAGCAGATGCATAACAGACCAATCATCATAGGAAGCGGTCCTGCGGGAATGTTTTGTGCTTATCTGCTTGCCATGCACGGATATCGTCCGGTCGTATTTGAAAGAGGAGCATCTGTTGAGGAACGTGTCCGGGATATTGAACTGTTTTGGGAAAAAGGCATTTTGAATACGGAATCAAATGTGCAGTTCGGCGAAGGAGGCGCTGGAACTTTTTCAGACGGAAAATTAAATACGCTTGTAAAGGATCCTGTAGGACGGAATAAAAAAGTGTTGGAAATCTTTGTGGAAAACGGTGCGCCTAAAGAAATTCTATATATAAACAAGCCTCACATTGGAACAGATATTTTGATTGATGTTGTGCGAAATATGCGAAAAAAAATCATTGATTGTGGCGGAGAATTTTATTTTAACAGTTGTTTCACTGATAAATAATTGTTGAGCAACTCCTTTGTATGTAACACCTTGAGTTAATAATTCTAAAACTTCTTCTTCTCTTTGTGTTAAATATTGAAGTAAGTTTTCTGAAGTTTGAGTATTGTTTGCTTCTTCTTTGAATGTTTTTTGGAAATATTCAAAGAATCTAGAAGATAAGCCCGAAGGAAGATAAATTTTACCTTGCATAACTTCTTCAATAGCAAAAACAAGTTGAGCAGATGCCATAGTTTTTAAAATATATCCTTTAGCACCTATCTTCATAGCTCGGAAGATTAAATCTGGATCATCATATCCAGTTAAAGCGATGATTTTTGTTCCTAATCCTAAACGTTCAATTTCACTAATAGCTGTTAAACCATCTTTTTCTGGCATATTAACATCCATTAGAACCATATCTGGTTGATACTTTTTAACCAAGTTTATTGCAATGTTAGCATTTGTAGCTGTTGCAATAACTTCAAAGTTAGTTTCCAAGTTGATTAATTCCCTAATCCCCAATAAGTGATCAAAATTATCATCAACTAAAATAATTTTGATTTTCTTGTTAAATTCACTTGCTCTTCTCATATACACACTTGCGCTCCCTGTAAATACGTTGCTTACACTATTCATATTACATGGCTGGCATGCGCAACTCATCCATAGAACGATGAATATATCTATGCAAAAAGATTTATTTTGTTGTCTAGATCTTTAGATTAACCTATCGTTTCAAAATCAATAACGATGACATTCTTCAAATTTTCAAGAAAGAATTAAAATATCCACCAATAATTCTACACCATAAACTATATGGAGGATTTTATTCTTGGACTAACTTTTTACTTCTTACTTTTTCTTTTAAAAGCTTATATTTATTTGCCTTTGGAGAAACATCAGCTGGCAAATCTTCTTGAGGTTTCATTTCTACAATTTCTTCTTGTTGTGGAATATTCTCAACTTCAGATGAAGTTTCAACTTCTTCAACTGGAGCTGAAATTTCAACAGCTTCAACAACTGGTTCTGAAACAACTACTTCTTCCTTTTCAACATCAGTACAAGAATACAACAAATCTAAAAATGCAATATTATTTTTATAAACTATTTTGCCAATATCTGTTATTTCATACAGCCCATCTTCGTTTCTATCAACATAAACTAAAACCGCAGAAGAAACACCAATTAAATGTTCAATACTATTTGGATTCAAATTTGGACTATTTAAAGATAACAAAGCTCTAAAACTTTCTAAAACATTGTCAAAAGTTTTTAAATTCATACAAAAAATAAATGTCTTATAATCACACAAAATAAGCTCAAATATTTTTGTAATTTCTTTCATTGTTGGTTCTGGCACAATTAATTTATTTGCTGTCGAAAATGGCAAGTTATCAGAAACAGTTGACAATACATCAACAGAAACATTTTCATCAATAAAAGCTCTAATATAGTTTGCAATTATTGTTTTATCACATTCACTCGGCGATAAAAGAATAATATTTTTATCACGTTTAACCGAATTTTTGATTAATTGATTAACAGCTACATTTTTAACAAAAATATCAGCCACATCTACATCTTTTTTTATTTCAACAGTTTGCGCAGAAGATGATTGTTTTAGCTGATTAATAATTTCTATGCGTTCTTTTAAATTCATTGTTAATCCTTATTTTGAATATACTTTGCCAACTGAATATAAGTTTTAACAATATCTAAATCAGGGCTAACTTCTTTAATAGAAGACCCTTTATTTATTGCAGCAGAAGTCGCCATAATATTTTTAGGAATTTTTAAAAATATTTGTTTGCCAAGTTTTTGTTCAATCTGAGCCAATAAAGCTTCTTCTTTTTTACTGTTATATTTATTCAAAACCACACGACAAGGCTTATTGAAAAGCAACTTATCCATCATTGGTTTTAATTTTTCAGCAGCTGTAAGAGATGGTGTAATAACTACAAAATTAATATCTGTTTTTGCTGCGATTTCACCACTTAAATCTTGTTGAGAAGAATCACTATCAACAAAAATATATTTAAAATGTTTTTTAGCAATATCAAAGAACTCAGAAACTTTTTTCATATTAATTGTTTTTTCTTCGTTTCTGAACATTCCATTGCCCATAATATATAATGATGATTTTTTATATTTAGCTATTCTTCCAAACAAATCAGCAGCATTTTCATTAGTAACTCTATTAATGAAATATGGTGTGTTAAAGTTAATTGTAATACTTAAAGTTGAGCCTAAATCATTTAGGTTATCGTTAAAATCAATAAGCAATACTTTTTCATTAGAAACATCAGCAAGCTCTTTTGCCATATTAAAAGCAAAGAAAGTTTTACCAACTGCTTTATCTAATGAAAGAATATTATATATTTTTGAACTTGATTTATTTGACATAATCTCACTTTTATATATTTTCTTTACTGAATCTACAAAATCTGACTGAACTAGTGGTTTAAAAAGAAAGTCTTTTGCACCTGTTCTTAAAGCTTTAACCTGTAAATCTGCAGATTTATCATAAGAGATAATCAAAAACAAATTATTTTTATTCTGAGAAAGTTTTGAAATTTGAGATAGAATCGAAGAATTGGTTTTATTTATATTTACAATAATTATCTTCTTTTCATCTGTTTCAGGAATAAGCCCTTCGTCAAATTTATTATATTTTAAGACGCTATATGGGAAAGTCATTTCCTGCAAATAACTTTCGATAAGAGTTTTAGTAAGCTCCTCTTCGTCGAATAGAACAACTTGTATTTTCTTATCCATAACTATTATAATACCACAAAAAGTGTCTTTATCATCCTATTTTTATGCGATAATTAATAAAAAAAGGATAAAAATGACAGAAGTAAAAATTATAGGCGCAGGATTAGCTGGTTCAGAAGCGGCTCTTCAATTAGCCAAAAGAGGCATAAAAGTTAAATTGTATGAAATGCGTCCAGAGAAACAAACTGGAGCACATAAGACTGAAAAATTCGCTGAATTTGTTTGTTCAAATAGCTTAGGCTCATATGACATTACAAATGCATCAGGGCTTTTAAAACACGAAATGGAAACATTAGGCTCAGAACTTATGCCAATAATTTTTGAAGCACAAGTTCCAGCTGGTGGTGCTCTTGCAATTGATAGAGAACTTTTTAGCGAAAAAGTTACAAGAAAAATTGAAGAAAATCCTAATATTGAAATTATTAGAGAAGAAGTGACAAGCATTGATGAGAATACACCTTGCATAATAGCTTCTGGTCCACTCACTTCTGATACATTAGCAGCAGAAATCAAAAACTTTTTAGGTGAAGAATATTTATACTTTTTTGATGCAATCGCTCCAATTATCGAAAAAGATTCTGTTGATTTCAACAAGGCATTTTATTTAAACAGATACAACAAGGGCGACGCTGATTATATCAATTGTCCAATGAACAAAGAAGAATATGAAAAGTTCTATGAAATTTTAACCAATGCGCCAAAAATCGAATTAAAATCATTCGAAAAGGATGCAAAATTCTTCGAATCATGCCTGCCAATTGAAGTTCTAGCTTCAAGAGGAGTTGATACTCTTCGCTATGGACCATTAAAACCAGTTGGCTTGGTCGATGAACGTACAGGAATTGAAAATTATGCAGTTGTTCAACTTCGCCAAGATAACAAATCTGCAAGTTTGTATAACTTGGTTGGTTTCCAAACAAACTTAAAATGGGGAAGTCAAAAAGAATTAATTCAATCAATCCCAGGACTAGAAAATGCAAACATTGTAAGATATGGCGTAATGCATAGAAACACATTTATAAA
>CAZNLZ010000156.1:0-4193 GCA_964574225.1 uncultured Muribaculaceae bacterium
GGTTGATAGGTCATAGCTGTAAGTGTGGCAACATATTAAGGCGAGTGATACTAATCGGACGAGGGCTTTTCCTAGCGAAAATTGTGTACGAATGAAATTCGGTTAACGAGTGCGAAGTCGATGGCAACGAAGTGAAATCGACGACAGCAACGAGCGAAAACAATTTTCAAGACGGAATCAGCTATTAATAAACAAGATGATTAATTAATTTTATGCAGTAATCAGCGTACAGGGAGTACGGAGTATAACTTACGATTTTAAGAGAAGTAAGTTAATACAAAAGATTTCCGGTGATCAAGCGGTAGGACACCACCCGTTCCCATTCCGAACACGGTCGTAAAGACTACTTGCGGTGAAAATACTTGGCGGAGGACCGCCTGGGAAGATAACTAGTTGCCGGATTCAAGTTTAGAGAAGAGTTAAATCAGAGATGATTTAACTCTTTTTTTGTGAAATTATCTTGAAATTCTTTAAGCAAAAATATTTTTTTTAGGTTTTATTATTCTTGCATAATAAGCGTTCTAATCCAATGATGATAAATAATTTAAATTCTAATATTTGTTTTTCTGGCAGATTAAATGTCTTTTATTTTGACGCTCAAAATAATAACGTACTTAAAAATGCCTTAATTGATTCTTCTTCTATATTGTCTATTAATTCTGTTCCTGTAAAGAATAAAGTTGTTAATGTTCTTTTTTATTCGTCACCAGAAGGTATAAAGAAGTGTTGTTCTTTAAATTTATTTCCTAATTGTACAGAGAGTAATTTACGTTCATATTTTGCCAGACAGATTAATCAATCTAATAGAACTGGAAACGTAATTGATGTTTTGCTATAAATTTATGTAATTTTCTTTAAATAATATCTGCTTGGGAAAATACGTTATGAATAAATTTCTAATTTGGTTTATTATAATTATAGATATTATTAATTGAGGAAATTTTTATGAATATTAATTTTACTGATGATGCTTTTAGAGTTGTTATTGTTAATGATGATGAATTTTCAGCTAATAATGATGTTGATAACTTGGGTTTTGAATTGAGAATAAAAAAATCGTTTTTTGATCAGCTTTTATCTAAGTGTAGTTTGCCTACTTATTCTGATGAGTTGGGAATTGTTTTAACAAATAGAGAAGTCCAAGTTTTGAATTATCTTGCAGAAGGTTTAAATAATCAACAAATTTCAGCACTTATGAATGTTAGTGTTCATACTATAAAAGCTCATATTCATAATATTTTTGAAAAGCTTGCTGTACAAGGAAGAACAGAGGCTGTTGTTAAAGCCATAAAAGGAAATTTGATATCTTTGTAAACAATTGTTAACATGCAGGAAATTTCTTCTCCGCAAAGTACTTTATATAAATGTAAGGTTATAGACGTATTTTGTGGGTATGTAATGGTTAAAATTTATACTGGCTATAATGAAGTGAATTATTTGGACAAACAAAGCAATGTTGGTTCAGATGTTGCTTTTTCTTCAAATCAAGATGTTAGTATTTTTAATAATGAAAATGCGATTAATGCTGTTTCTGCAGTTGATGATGCTTCTATTTTAGCATTGGAAGAACAGTTAGCTGCTGTTCAAGCCGAACAAGGTTGTATTATGAAGGGTTGGGATAAATTAAAAGGTGCTGTTAATTTAGGTACAAGCAGCGAAAAATGTGATGAAGCTATTGAAAAATATAAAAATGGTGAAATGACATTTGATGAAGCTATGGCTGAAATTGAAAAATTTGATACAAAACAATCAAATAGTTTAGATTTATTCTCTAATATTATTACTGGTGTTGGCGCTGTTGTTGCAGCCACAGCGGCCGCAGCGGCTGTTGTTGGTACTGGTGGAGCAGCTGCCCCAGTTATCGCAGCAGTTGCAGCAGGAGCAGGCGCAGGAGCTGTTGCAAAACCATTAGTTAAGGTTACTGATAAAGCGACTAATGATGTTGAAAAAGATATTACTGGTAAACAAGTTGCTAAGGATGCATTATCTGGAGCTATATCTGGTGCTATTGCTGGTGCAACAATGGGTAATGGTTCTGCTGTAACTGCAACTGGTGAAGTAGCTAAAGCTGGTGCAAAGGCATCTATTTCTCAAAGTATTAAAACAAGTGCTATTAATAGTGCTAAAACAGGTCTAGTAACTGGTTCAATTTCTGGTTCATCTGGTTACATGTTAGATTGTGCTTTTGATGAAAATAAAGAATTTAACGTTGGCGAATTAGCAGTAAATACAGCAACAGGTGCTCTTGTAAGTGGAGCTGTTGGTGGAATTATGGGTAGTGCAAATGGCTTTGGCAAAGCAACTGGAATCTTAAAAGATGGCGGTATGGTAAAAGCCGCTACTGAAAATGGTAAAAAAATTATAGATGAATCAACAGGCAAATTCGTTGTAGAAAATGCTTCTAAAGAAGCAATTGCAGCAAATGCTCTTTGTAATGCAGAATACAAAGTTGTAAACAGAGCAGTTAGAGATTTAGGCGCAGCTGTTGCAGCATAAACAAAATTTTATATAATATACTAACCAACCACAACTAACCACCACAAATGAAAAGCAATGTTTATTACATTGCTTTTTATGTTATTTTAATAATATGATAAATTTTGATTCATTAACTTTAAAACTTTTTGCGCAGGAAAATACAGGCTTCTTTACAGGTGCTAAAATTCAAAAAATACAGCAACCAAACAGAAGTGAGTTGATATTTCATATTAGAAATTTAGGGCAATCCAGAAAATTTTATATTAATTTTAATCCTAATTTTGCTCATATTTGTTTTATGAATGAGGAAAATGAAAAGCATAGAAATATAAGTATCCCCAAAACTGCCCCTATGTTTTGCATGTTATTAAGAAAATATATTCAAAATGCTCGTTTAGTTAAAATAGAAGTTCCAAAAAATGAACGTATTTTCGAGATGTATTTTGAATATTTTGATGAATTAAATGAAAAATCTTTATTGTGTTTGGCTATTGAACTTATGGGCAAACATAGTAATGTAATTCTTTATAACTATGATACTAATGTTATTATTGGATGTGCTCATAATGTAAGTTCTGAAAAAAGCCGTGAGCGTGAACTTGCAGGGTTGCTTCCATATATTTATCCTCCAAAGCAAAAAAAACGTGATTTATTAAGGGTTTCTTTTGAAAATTTTAATTCAGATTCTGACTTAGATATTGTTCAGAATTTTAACTATTTAACTGTTCCAATATTAAAACAATTGAAAGAAAAATATAGTATAAAAACAAAAGAAGAAATGTATAATGTTTTAAAAAATTTTCTTTCTCAAAATTCATATAATTATTTTATTAATAATGATTTTTCAGAATTTTCTTTAATAGATATCGAAAATTCTTTTGAGTGTGAAACAATAAATCAAATGATAGATTCATATTTTTCTTATCATCAAAATTTATTTATAAGAGAAAATTTGAGAACAAAAATCCTTCGTAATATTAATTCTCAATTAAAAAAATTATATTCATTAAGAGAAAAGCAAAATATTCAAATAAATAAAATAGAAAAGGCTATAGTTTACAAGCAAAAAGCGGATATTTTAATGGCGAATGCATATTATATAAAAGTCGGTCAAAAAAATGCGAATTTATATGATTTTGATGGGAACGAAATCAAAATTGATTTGGATGAAAATTTATCTGCTGTTGATAATGCAAATAGGTACTATTTGCTGTATAAAAAATCTAAATCTGCAAATGAACATGCGTTGACATTTTTAGAAGAAACAAACTCACAAATATTATTCTATGAAGAGTTAGAATTTTATACAAAAAATGCGCAAACAATTTCTGATTTGCAAGAAATAAATTCTGAAATGAATGACGATATTGTAATAGATAAGGAAAAACAGCAAAAAATAGATTTCATTGAATGTGAAGGATTTAAAATCTATTTTGGCAAAAACAAAAAACAGAATGATTATATTTTATCTAAGCTTTCTTCTGCTGAAGATTTATGGTTTCATCCATTAAATGCAGCAGGTTCACATGTTCTTGTAAAGAAGAATAATTCTAAAGAAATTATTCCAGATTCTGTGCTTTTAAAAGCTGCGCAAATAACAAAAGAGTATTCGTCGCAAAAAGAAAATTCAAAAACGTCCATTATTTATACTTCTCGTAAATACGTAAAAAAAGCCAACAATAAGTTAGCTTTTGTTACTTATAAAAATGAAATTG
>CAZNLZ010000157.1:0-4128 GCA_964574225.1 uncultured Muribaculaceae bacterium
AGGGATTATGAGTCCCCTGCGCTACCGCTGCGCCACAAGCCCATATCTTGTTGTCTAGTTTTTTGCGGTATCGCCTGCGCTACCTACCTCTCGTAAAGAACATTTAGTTCTTCACTCGGCAGAGTACCACAAGCCAATATACTTGTTGTCATGTCTTTTTCGGTACCGCCTGCGCCACCTACCTCTCGTGAATAACGTTTAGTTCTTCACTCGGCAGAGTACCACAAGCCAATATCTTGTGTTCTGGTCTTGTCGCCTGCTACCTCTTCGCAAATAATTCACTGGATTATTTGCTTCGGCAGAGTCTACCTCTCGTAAAGAACATTTAGTTCTTCACTCGGCAGAGTACCACAAGCCCATATCTTCATGTTATCAGAAAATCTATTTCTGTCAAATGCTGATTTTATAAGCTTTTTTATCTATATTGTAAATGATTGTAACGAAATAACGTTTTTTTGAATTTCAATAGCAATTATATACTTTATATATAAGAGCAATGTATGAGGATTAGATATGTCATTAAATTATGGTTTTTCGGAAGAGAAACAATCTCTTGCCGCTGTTGAAAAGTGCTTTCAAATTTCATCACATAATAGTATTGATGGTGATTTTTTAAGTTTACTTGATGATGTACAAGCAAAAGTTGATGCTTATAATGCTGAATCACTTAGTGTGGCTGGTTGTTTGCGTGAACTTGTTGATGTTGATAAATATGGCAATAAAACATATTCTTATAATGATGGAAAATTATTAAAAAAATATGATAAAAATGGTTTAAAAATACAATCACTTTCTTATAATGATGACATGTCATTAAAATCTAAAACTTTTTATTTTTATGATGAAAATGATACTTTATCTGGTTCTGAAACTATTTCATATTATCAACATGGTTTAATTGGTTCATCTGAAATAAAAAGTGAAGATAATGAATGGCAAGGAAATATGTTCTTCAAATATTCTGAAGATGGTATGCTCCTTTCGACAATTAGGTTAACGAATAAAGTGACAATTCAAAATATATTTGATAGAGAATTATTTAATTATGAACAACTTTCTCTTAAAGATGTTGTTATGCTTGCAGAACTTAATTATTCAGATTGGCTAAAAGTTAGCAAATATTTCGGACTGTTTCCGCATGTTTCTGCAGAAAAGGTGTTGAATTTCTTGAATAATTCTAATGATTAATTTAATTTCATAAAATAATTTAAGTTTAAAAGCATAAGCTTTAAAACAACCTCAAACCCCGAAAAAATAGGAACGACAAAAATATTTACTGAGTATTTTGTTGTTCCTATTTTTTATGTCCACTCGCTAATATCTTTTTTTGATATTGCCCATTGTTGTGGAGTATTTCGTTTTTCCATATTGCAATATCTACAGAATTTCATTGGGGCATTAAAATAATTGAATATTTCTTCTTTTGTTATTTTTTTGTGGATATTAATACCATCTTCATTTGAAATTTCTAAATTTTTGTTGAAATATTTGTTAAAATGTCTTGTTGCGCTGATTATTGGACATTGGTATAAATATCCATTTTCAAGCGTTGCGCAGTATTGTCCGTGATAGCATTCCTTGTACGATTTTTCAATATCTTCTGTGCCATTTTCGTTATAACAAATTTTATGAAATTCATTTTTTAATTTAAAATTATTTTCGTATAGAATTATTACTCCGTATTTTCTTGCAATTAGTTCTATTTCGTTATAGTTTATTTTTAAATCGTATTTTGTTATAACAAGCATTGCTTTTTCTTTTCTCAATGTTTCCCAAAATTCTTTGGGTTGGTTTTTTAATTCTATTGCATTTGTAAAAACCGTAATTTGAGTATCTTTTAGAATTTTTCTTGTTATTTTTAAGATTTCATTTAGTTTTGGATGTAATAGCGGTTCTCCGCCCATTATTCCAATTCTGCCGATAAAGTCAAAATGCTTTTTCATTTTCTCTATATCTTTTTTATATGTCTTTACATCAACATATTCTTCTTCTGCAATTGGAGCACAGTGATCACATCCTTTGCAGTTTAAATTGCAATGATGAACAATTTCATACAAAAAGTAACCAATTTTTAATTTCTTATTTTCATATTTGACTTGCATACTTCTTATTTTCTGTATTCTTCTAATAATGCAGCGCCAATAACGCCAGAAAAATCACCAAGTTGTGCTTTTGCAAATCGAATATTAACAGCAGGTGTTGGAAGTGCTTTTATTTTCGCTACTTCTGTTGAATGTTTGTAAAAATATTCGATAGCGTCCATTAATCCACCACCTAAAATTATTAATGATGGATTATAAAAATTAATTACACTAGCAAGTCCAGAAGCTAGATATTCTGAAGCTTCATTTATTATTTGTGTTACTAGTTCATCATTATTTTCTAGAGATTTTCTAATCATGCTTGTTTTTATTGGTTTATCTTCAACTAGATAATTTTCAATATCTGATTTTCTACCCTTTTTTAATGCACCAATAATTCTTTTTTCAATTGCTAGTCTAGACGCATATGCCTCTAAACATCCGCAACCACCGCAACCACAAGGACGACCACCAACATCAACAATTATATGTCCTATTTCTCCTGATGTGCCTGTTGTACCATATCTAATTTGTCCATTTTGTACTATGCCTGAACCAATACCTGTTCCTACAAAAATGCAGACAAAGTCTTTTTCATCTTTACCTGCACCAAAATACATTTCTCCTATTGTTGCTATTTCAACATCATTACCAAGTAAAACTGGTTTATTGAATTCTTTTTCTAGTACTTCTTTTATATTGAAATCTCTGCAATCCAAGTTTGGCGCGTTGATTATTATTCCTTTTTCTCTATTTACTTGTCCTGCTGCTCCAATACCAATATTGTCAATTTCTTCAATATTTATGTTGCTGGTTTCAAGTACTTCTTTTATTAAATTAATAATTTTATTTATTATTTTTTCAATGCCTTTGTCTTTTTTTGTTTTCTTTTTTGCATATGTGATAACTTCGCCATTTGTTTTATTAACAAGTGCTGTAAGTATTTTTGTTCAGCCTAAATCTATACCAATCGAGTATTTACCCATAAAATCCTATCCTTATCTCTCGTAGAAATTATATCATTTTTTTTTATGTATGTAATCTATTGTTCTCTTTATTAATAGCTAATATAATATAGGTATTATTTTTGTGAGGTTTTTTATGAATAAAAAAAGTTTTTTTAAAGCATTTACTTTAGCAGAAGTGCTTATAACACTTGTAATTATTGGTGTTATTGCTGCAATTACAGTTCCAACTATTCATGCGAATTATGTTGAGCAAGAAAGAAAAGCAAAAGTTAAGAAAACGTATTCTGTTTTGTCTCAGGCTATGATTCGTATTCAAGCAACCGGTGCTGATATGGAATTTGAAGAAATTGATGGAAACTCTGTGGCTATTAGAGATTGGTATAATAAATACATGGCGCCATTTCTTGTTACTCAAAAAGTTTGTTTTCAGACAAAAGGATGTTGGAACAAAGGCGATACTTATTGGTTAAATGGTTCTAAACATAATTGGAATAGAACGGGAGTTGGTGTTGGTAGTGATATTGTTACTGCTGTTTTAAATGATGGCACTTTCATTAATATCGATGGTTTTTCTATTAGTGATATGAAATCTATTTTTGGTATTGATGCAAAAGGAAAAGCTGGATTTGTATTGTATTATGACATTAATGGTGATAAAAAACCTAATGTTATTGGTAGAGATATTTATGTTGCTGTTTATTCTAGGGAAAAAGGTTTCGTTCCTGCCTTTAAAGATAGAAATTCTTCTCAAATAAAAAATGATTGTTCTAAATCTGGACGTGGTGTTTCTTGTATAATGAATTATTTGAGAGAACATTAGTATTTTTTACAAATTAATTTTTTATGGGTTTAAAACTTGCCATGAATAGGGTATAATATCTAAGTGATAGTTTATGGAGGCATATTAAATGCGCATTACAGTTAAAGGGCGTAACATTGAAATCACAGATGCAATTCGTGCATATGCAGAAGAAAAAATCGGGAAGGTAATCAATCATTATGACCAAATTCAATCTATTGATGTGGTTTTGAATGTAATTAAAAATCCTTCTGTGTCTCAAAGTCATACTGCTGAAGTT
>CAZNLZ010000158.1:0-4089 GCA_964574225.1 uncultured Muribaculaceae bacterium
TTCTTTAAAGGACATTTTTCTGTAATGCCAATACTTCCAGGTGTTGTTCAATTGTTTTATGCAAACTGGTTTGCAAAAAATGTATTTAAAATTGATATTTCAAATAAAGAAGCTAAAAAAGTTAAGTTTACAAATATAATTCATGCAGATACTGCAGTTAAGTTAAAACTAAAAAATACAGAAAAAAATGTAGAATATAGTTATGAGATAGATGATAAAGTATATTCTTCGGGTACTTTTGTTAAAGAGGATAAAAATGAAGTTTAAATCAGATACGATAATAAAAGTTGAATTCTATGACCTTGACCCAATGGATGTTGTTTGGCACGGAAATTATGTTAAATACTTGGAAGTTGCCAGATGTGATATGTTATCTAAACTTGGTTATACGTATGTTGATATGAAAAATGATGGGTATGCATATCCTGTTGCCACAATGGAAATGAAATACATTAAACCTTGTACTTTTGGTCAAGAATTAAAAGTTGTTTCAGTTGTTGAAGAAATAGAACCAGCACTTGTTATTAAATATGTTATTTTTGATAATAAAACAGGTGAAAAGATATTTAAGGCTAAAACAATGCAGATTGCTGTTGATATAAAAACAAAGCAAACAGTTTATGAAGCACCTGCAAATTTAAAAAAGAAGATTGCTTCTTATAAGGGATAGGTTATGAAAAAGTTTTTGGTTTTTTTATTATCATTTGTGATTATTTCATCCGCTAATGCATCAGATGAGGTTTTCAAACATAAAGTTTCAACTGATGATATTGAAATTGCACCATTTAGAGATGTTGTTTGTAAATTTGAACAAGAAAAGACTATACCGAGTTCTAATGCGAGCATAAAGTCTGGTGGGGATTTTAAATTTGTTTTAAAAAAAGGTGTTATTTTTGAAACTTTTTATCCTGTTAAATATACAACATCTTATACGTCAAAAGAAAATAAGTATGTAAATGATATTATTGTTGGAATTTCTAAAAAGAATTTTTCACAAATTGAAAAAACATTTGATATTCATTATATGAAACAAAATGAAAAATGGGTTTTGGGGCTTATTCCAAAAACAGATACTCCGGCTGCTTTACAGTTAAAAAATATTATAATCTTTGGACAAAAGGATATTGATAGGATTTATATAAACACAATAAATAATGGAAGTACAAAACTTAAGTTTAGTGATTGTCAATGATAAAAGTTTTTAGAATATTTTTTATATTTTTGCTTCTAACGCTCGGTGTGTTAGCGTTTTTGAACCCTGCAAAAACAGAAACAAATATTTTAAGGGCAATCTTTCCAGAAAATCAAAATTCGGAAATGATAATAAATTTAAGTAGTAAATTTTCTTCTAAAATAAATGTTTTAATTGAAGCTCAAACACCTCAAGATTGTGAAAAAATTGCTGTTGAGTTTCTTAGCGAAATTGATAATGATTTTTTTAAAGTAAAAAAAGTTGATTATGTTGAGGGTTTCAAATTCTATGAAAAATATAACAAGAGTTTTCTATCTAAAAATACAAGAAATCTTCTTTTGAATAAAGACTATGAAACTGTTAAACAACAAGCGTTTGAAAGGTTAATTAATCCCATTGGAATTTCAGTTTTGCCACTAGAAAATGATCCATTTTTGCTTTTTACAGATTATTTAATGACCCTTTCAAGTGGAAATTCTATTCCCATAAATAATACAATTCAATATGGTGAAAAATATTATAAATATGTAGTTTTGGAACTTAGTGGTGATTCTTTAGCACCAACAGTTGTTAATGAAAAAGTTTCGAAACTTATAGATGTTGCAGACAAGAAAGATAAGATTTATTTGACAGGCGTTCCCGTTCATTCATACTATGCAAGTTCAAAATCAATCTTTGAAATTAATGCTATATGTATTTTATCAACTTTGTTTTTAGTTGGGATATTTTTCTTTTATTTTAGAAATTTAAAACTTTTAATTCCGGCTTTATCAAGTATTTCGCTTGGAATGCTGTGCGGTTATTCTCTAGTGTCTTTGCTTTTTGATAAAGTACATATTCTAACATTTGTGTTTTCAACAACTTTAATAGGTATTTGTATTGATTATTCGCTGCATTTTTTTGTTGAGAAAGATTTAAAAAAGATATTTAAAAGTTTAACAGTAAGTTTTGTTTCAACGTCTTGTGCTTTTTTAGTTTTAACTTTTTCTCAATTAGAACTTCTTAAACAAATTGCTTTGTTCACAATAACAGGGCTTTTTTCTGTATATTCATTTGTAGTTTTATTTTATCCTTTGATTCCTAAACGATTTTTTAATGCCTATCAACGAAATATTGAATTAAATATAAAACACAAAAAGGGTGTTTTTATCTCTATTTTGATAGTCACACTTCTAGGCTTATTTTTCTTGAAATTTAATGATGATATTAAGAATATGTATGTACCATCAAAGAAAATGATTAATGCAGAAAAACTTTTTGCAGAGGTTACTAATTCTAATTTTAAAACATCTTTTATTGTTGTTGAGGGTAAAAATATACAAGATATTCTAGAAAAAGAAGAAACGATTTCTCTTCAATTAGAAAATTATCAAGCTATTTCTAAATATATTCCATCTAAAAAAAGACAATTAGAAAATTGGCAATTGAGAAGGGATTTATATAATAATTCATTGAATGAATATGCTCAGTTCTTGACTCAAGAACAAAGAAAAATATTGTTAAATGAAGAAAATGCAGATTTGATAGAATATGATAATTCATCAATTTTATCCGAGTTTATGCTTGAGAAGAATAAATCGTTAATGGTTTTATATGATGCTAAAGTGCCTGATTTAAAAAATCTAGAAGGTGTTCAGTATATTGATTTGCAAAAGGATATTTCTGACAAAATAAAAGATTATCGAAATCGTTGTCTTTGTTTAGTCCTTCCAATTATGGCTATTTTAATATTAGTTTTATCACTTGTGTATAAAAGCCCTCTAAAAGCAATTAGAATTATTTCGCCATCAGCTTTAGCTGCATGTTTTTCCATTTCCGTAATTTGTATGTTTTTTAAAGAAATAAATATGTTTCATATTCTTTCAATCTTTTTAATTATTGGTTTTGGACTTGATTATTCTGTTTTTAGATCAAGCGGTGTTAAAAATTCAAAAGGTGCAGTCATTCTTTCTTGCGCAACAACAGTATTTTCGTTTGCGCTATTAGCTTGTACAAGTTTTAAATTAGTAAGTTCATTAGGCATTATATTATCTGTTGGGCTTATTACTTCGTATATTTTAAGTTTAGTTTTAATACCTTCATCTGGGTTAGAAGAAAACAAGGAAAGCATATAATCTTCTTTTAGTTTGAAGCATAATTTTTGTTTTATTTCTGATTGAATTTTAATTGAAGCTTCATATTCTGTCCAAAATTGGTAGAATAATTCTTTGTCATCTGAGGCTATATTGTAGCGTTCTAATAGCGCTTTGAAGTTTCTTTCTTTCATATGTTCAACATCAAGGCCTAATGGATAAGTATCAAAAGCAACTGCAACAATGTTATTTGAATGTGAAATGTTAAAACACAAATCTGCATTTTTAAATTTTGGCTTATCATTTTCAACAATTATTTCTGTATCTTCAATAGAATAAAATACTTTGGCAACTTCTTTTGCAAGATATCGCCCTAACGCTGATTGTAGTTTCTTTTTACTTATTCCTTGTGTATTATTTAACTCAATATAAAAAATCTTCATGGTATAATTTTAGCATTATGGATAACAAAGAAACAACTATTCAATATAGAAGAAAAAGAAAAAAAAGTGCGAGTGTTGTTGAAACATTAGCGAAAGCTCAAGAAATTTGTTTTGCACCATTTACTTTTCAAACAGTAGCGACAATGCTTGATTTGGGTATTATGGATTATTTGAAAGATAATTCTGTAACTTTAGAAGAAGTAATGGAACATTGCAAAGTTTCGAAATACTGTGCAAAGACTGTTTTTGAAGTTGCTGTTTTAGCAGATATTGTTTCTTTAGACGGTGATAAGTTTACTTTAACCCGCTTGGGTGAAACTTTTCTTGATAATGAAATGACAAGAGTAAACTTTAATTTTATGCGTGATTGTTGTTATCTTGG
>CAZNLZ010000159.1:0-4049 GCA_964574225.1 uncultured Muribaculaceae bacterium
AACCTCTTCAACTCCTGCTAAAGTTGTTTTTAAATTTTCAAACACATCAAAATTATCATCAAAACTAGCATTTAAAGCCGGTTCTAACACAAAAAATGTTGAACCACTACCAGACATTAATGAGCCTTTAACTTTTGATTTTATTTCTCTTAAGATTTGATAATCAGGAAACAGTGCATTTTCCAAATTATTATAAATTAATGATTTATCAAAACTATTTTTATTTAATAACTCAATTAATTTTGAAGTGTTATCTGGAATTGTCTTATTTTCTATCTGCGCAAATTTTGTATAAGCTTCTTTTGCACTTATTCCAAGATTTTTTGGTTTAACCAAAGAAACACTTTGTTCAATAAATGGTAAAGGCTTTGTTATTTCACCTCTTGAAGTGCAAAGCATACAACCACCATTTAAGCAAAAGTTTAAGTCTGAACCCATACCCGCACAAAGCTCTTCTATTTTTTCTTTAGATAAAACATTATTAAATAGCTTATTTAACGCATAGAAAGTACCAGCAGCGTTTGTACTACCACCAGCTAAACCTGCCGCAATTGGAATATTTTTTTCTATAAAAATATCTATTTTTACATTATCGATTTTAGCGATTTCTAAAAATTTAACAGCAGCTTTATAAACTAAGTTTTTTTCATTATATGGAATTTCATTAGATGTTCCACTTAAAACAACTTTAATACCATTGAATTCGCTTACTTCAAAAGTTAAATAATCATACAAACTAATTGTTTGCATAATTGATTGAATATTATGAAAACCATCTTCTCGTTTATTTAAAACTTCAAGTGTTAAATTAATCTTTGCAGGAGTCTTAATTTTTAACTTTCTCATAGATTTAATTTCAGCTTTTCGCTTAATTCTCCCATTTGTTCAATAGAAAGAGTTTCGCCTCTTAAATTTTCATCAATATTTAATTCTTGCAATGTCTTTTCAACAGCATTTTTTGCAAAACCAACATTAACCAAAGAATTTTTTATATTTTTTCTTCTTGTTGCAAAACAACCTTTTACAACCTTTTTAAAGAAATCATAATTTGTAAGTTTCAATAATGGCTCTTTTTTAACAGTTAATTTAACAATGGCTGAATCCACTTTTGGAGCTGGGAAAAACGACCTAGCACCAACTTTTCTAACAAACTCAATATCAGCCCAAAATTGAGCTAAAATAGACAACAAACCAAATTCTTTCGATGGAGAATTTTCATTAGCAACAAGTCTTTTTGCAACTTCATACTGAACCATTAAAACAACTTGAGATATGCTATTTCTATTTTTATTATCTAAATCATTAACTTCACCAAGCAAATGAGCCAAAATAGGCGAGGTAATATAATAAGGAATATTAGCCACAATTTTTAAATTTTCACCAAACAGAGACAAATCCGTTTTTAAAATATCATTATGGATAATTTCTAAATTATCAGCACCAATCTTAGAAATTTCATTAACCATATCTTCATCAAGCTCAACAGCATAAACTTTTTTAGCAAGCTTAACAAGATGTTCCGTAACAAAACCAAGACCAGGTCCAATCTCAACAACTACATCATCCTTTGTAATATCAGAAACATCAAGAATAGTTTCAACAGCTTTCTCATCAATTAGGAAATTTTGTCCTAATCGCTTTTTTGCTCTGAATTTTCTTGCACGTTCAAAATAGTTCATACTAATCTTCTTCAATATATGAAACTATTTTGTTGATGTTAGAATCAAAACTTGCTAATTTTTCAGCAATTTCAGTAATTTTGCCACCAGCTACAGCTTCATTAACCGCTGCTGTTTGGTTCGCAATAAAGCCAAGAATTTCTTTTAATTCATAGTTGTTATGTTCTGCCGCCATTGCTTCAATTAATTTATCAAACTTAGAATTTAGTTCATCAACTTTACTTTCTAAAGATACTATTTGCTGTGCTTGTTGATTAATTTTCTCTTTCATCAATGTTTCAAGTTCTGTCAATTTATGGTTATTATCTGCAGCTAAATGTTCAATTTTTTCATCAATTGTTACTGCACCTCTATCTAAAGTTGCATTTAATTGAACCAAAATACCAGATAATGAACTCTTAATTTCAGAAACATCATCATTTTTTATTGATGAAACAACTTCTTCTAATTGAGCAATTCTATTAAGTGAATCAATAACTTCATCTTTTAATGAACCAACCTCTTCAGTACCTTCATCATCTTGTGATGCTGTTTTACCTTTTAATTGAGCAATATCTGCGCTCATATTATTTAAAATTACACCTGTCGCATCAACCCATTCAGCAAGATGAACAAATGCTGTATTTAAGTTTTTACTTGATGCTAAATTATTTTGCATTAACTTAAATAATTCAGCCATTCTTTCACTAATCACAGCAAACTTCAACTCTGGGTTAAATTCTGCTCTTTGCAAATCTAATGAACGAATTGTATTTTTGAAAGATTCAAGATATGTTTTGAATTCTTTATTAGCATCATCAGCAGATAAAATTAATTTGTTTGTTCTGATACTAATACTAGAAATATCATTATTTAATTCTTCAAATTTTTCTTTTAAAGAATTAATATCTTGAGTTGTTGTTTGTGCTTTATCATCCATAAACTTATGCAACTTCAAGAAATCTGATTCAATATCCAACAAAGTATAAATGTATGAATCAGCATCATTTCTAGTTGAGTGTGTAATTGTGTTTAATTCGCCAGATAATGTTTCTAATTGGTCTTTAATATTTGGCACATCTTCAATAATTTTGCTTGCATTTGTAAGCGTTTGAGTTAACTCATTAATCTTTCCATCTAATTCTTCACTACGGTTAGAAATATTATCAATTCTGTTAACCCATTCATTTAACAAGCCAAGATTTTCATAAATTAAATCAACTTTTGAAGCAATCATATCATCTTCAAAAGCAGTATTAATTGTATTTACTTTTTCATTGATAACATCAACTTTTGAAGCCCATTCATTTAAAGAAGATAATGTTTCATAAACAATATCCATTTTGTTTGTAATATCATCAAAATCAAGTTCTTCAGAGAAAGTTGATTCAAATTTTTCTTTCATTAACACAATTGTGTTAGAAATATTTTTTGTATCAGCCATAAAATTGCCTAATGAAGCAATCTTAGATTGCATATCAGACATATTGCTATCAACATTATCTATTTTCATTGTCCAAGTATTTAAGGCACCAATATTTTCATAGATAATATCAACTTTTTCAGCAACTTCATCAAAGTCAATGCTTTCGCCTAATCTTGCATAAACATTTTCAATAGATTGGTTTATATAACCAACTTTATCAATCCAAGTACGAATAATTGCCAAGCTATCATAGATTTCACTAATCTTAGAAAGTTGAGTACCAATTTCAGTATTTTCAAAGCTTTCTTCAAAACTCTTGAATTTAGACTGCAAATCTTTAACTAATGTATTTGTTTGTTTAATACTTTTTTGTTGAACACTACCAATATCAGACATTATAGAGCTGATTTCTTCAAGATTTGGAGTATTTTCAACCTTAAGAATCATTTGTTCAATATAAGAAGAAAGATTTTTGTGTAAGTTTTCAAGCTGTCCTTCAAGTCTAATAATAGCTTCTGAACCATCACCAACTTGAGCATTTTCTTTTATAGCATTGAGCTCATTGAAAATATTTTCATTTGTTTTTAAAGCTAAGTCTAATTGTTGTTTTTGGAATTCTTCAAATTCTGCACTTGTAAGCGCTAAATTTTGAACATTTTGTAAGTTTTCTAAGTATTGACCAACGTTTGATGAAGTTTCTTTTAACTCATTGATATCATTGAACAAATCTTTTAAAAGAGCTTCATTACAATTATCTACTTGGTCTGCAATAGTTTCTAACTTATCTTTGATCTCTTGGAAATTAACCTTTGCTTGAGTATCTGTAATCAAGTTTTCGATTGATTCAACAGAATTTTTAATTTCAAGTACATCAATCTCTTTTGCAGTATCTAGATTGTTAATCTTTTCGCAAACTTCTTCCAAAATTTCTTCGTAATTATTCTCAGCTGACATCTTACACTCTC
>CAZNLZ010000160.1:0-4044 GCA_964574225.1 uncultured Muribaculaceae bacterium
ATAGAGCATTTACAAGTATTTTTGACTCAAATATGTCAACTATCATTACTTGTGTAATTCTTTATTATTTTGGTTCAAACATTGTTAAGGGTTTTGCTTTAACTCTTGCTTTAGGTGTTGTTGTTAGTATGTTTACAGCAATTACGGTTACTAAAAACTTTATGCATTTAGCATTTGGTACTGGTCAATTGAAACACCCAGCTCTATTCGGTTTGAAAGAATCAGATATTAATGAAGCTTATGAAGCAACTGAAACTAAACGTGAAAAAGCAAAATTTGGTGTTTTAGATTAATTTAAGGAGAAATGAAAATGTCATATAGTGTTTTAAACACAAAGAAAATAATTGATGTAGTTAAATATAGATGGCTTTGGTTGATTTTATCAGCTGTATTATTAATACCAGGTTTATTTGCTATGGGTTGGTCAATGAAGGTATATCCTAATCATGCTCCATTGCTAGTTGGTATTGATTTTACAGGTGGTACGATTATTCAGTATTCTGTTAATGAAACAATTCCAAATGAAAAGATTGCTGATATCAGAACAAAATTAACAGAAAAAAATATTGAAAATCCTGTAATACAAGTATTGAAGCCAGTTGCAGGTGAAGAAAATTCAATTAAAAACATATTGTCAATCAGAACTCAATTCTCTGAAGAAGGTCAAAATGAGGCTATTGATACAGTTTCTGCGGTTGTAACTACAGATTATCCAGAAGCTCAGATTGTTCAAACTAGTGCTGTTGGTCCACTTTTAGGTAAACAATTATTTATTAATTCAATGATTGCTGTTGGACTTGCTTTGCTTGGTATTGTTATTTATTTGACAATTAGATTCCACTTGGAGTTTGCAGTAATTGCCTTCTTTGCTTTATTCCACGATGTTGTTTTTGTAATTGGTGTCTTTTCAATATTAGGTTTGTTATACGGAGTTCACATTGATAGTTTATTCGTAACTGCTATTTTAACAGTTCTAGGTTTTAGCGTTCACGATACTATTGTTGTATTTGACCGTGTAAGAGAAAATTTAAAATTCTATGCAAAGAAAGCTACATATAATGAAATTGTTAATGCATCTGTTAACCAAACATTAGCAAGAAGTATTAATACATCATTAACTACACTGATTACTTTAGGTGCATTATACTTCTTTGGTGGTGTTACAACTAAAGATTTTGTACTTGTTATGATTCTTGGTATAGCAATTGGTACATATTCTAGTATCTTCTTTGCAAGTACATTACTTGCTCTATGGAATGATATTAGAGAAGGTAAACGTGCTAAATTAACAGAGGCGCAAGCATAATATGTCTGATTACAAGTCTCTATCTGAATTTGTTTGTTCGGCTCGTGAAAAAGCAGGTTTATCTGCCAGCGGTTTAGCAAAAAAATCAGGTTTGACTATTGAACAAATTGAAGATATTGAAGCAGGTAAGGATTTATTCTTACCTGCTACTATTCGTCAAAAATTAGCAAAAGGACTAAAACTAAATCCTAATGATATCAAAAAATACGAGAGAATTATGCTAGATGCTTTTGATGGTGTTACTGATAGATTTATTGAAGATACCAAAAAAGCTATCTTAATGGGAATCACAGAAAACCTAAGATGTCCTATTTGTTCATCAAAATTGAATACAAAAGTTGTAAAATTGATTGATCTTGAAGATAAAATTGCATTGCACCCGAAAGCGCAATGCAGTAAATGTTCTTTCCAAATTAAATAATAATTTTTTATTCTTCTATTGGTTTCTTAGAATATAAAGTTACAGATAATTTGATTAATATGTAGTCTGTATCACCTGCAAATGAAGTGATATTAACATTTGATACAGAAAGTAAGAATTGAAAATTGTTTGTAATATCGTTTAAGAAATTTCTAAGGTTTGGATATTTACCAACTAAGAAGAAATTTAATTTACAAACATTATATTGATCCGAAAAATCTGTATAAATTGAATTATCAGATGGTTTTGTGTCGTATTCGATTGATCTGATAAACAAATCGTTTTCTTGCGCTTTCTTAATCAAATCATCAAACATTGTACCAAAAGCAGCTAAGTTATCTGTGTTGTCGTATACTGTTTCATAAATCTGTTTTATAGATTTAAGATTCATTGCTTCTTCGGCTTGCTTTTCTTTTATTTTTTGGCCTTTTTCTTCATAGCTTTTTAACTCAGAAGCAGCTCTTTCATTTCTTTCTTTTGCTTCGTTATATTCTTCTATTGCAGGTTTAGCCATAAAAAATACAACAGCTAAACAGACAATTATACCTGCAAGAAAACATATTGGAACGTATTGATTATTTTTCTTATTCATAAAATCCCCTGTATTATATTACTGGTGGTGGTGGTGTCATAGAATTACCGCCTCTATTTGCTCTTCTTGCACTACGCGCTTCACGAGCATTTCTTTTTTCTACCGTTGCTGGCGCAACTTCTTGAGGAGTTGGAACCGCTGGGATTCCTATTTCAAAGTTGTCGTCTAGCATGTATACTTCGTGATCAGTTGTTTTGATTTCAAAAGTAAAACCATCTTTTATTTTTCCGGGCACTGGGTCGTGTTCTGTATTAACTGAAAGTTTTATTAATGATAAATCTTGTTTGTGTTCTTTTAACCCTTTTAAGAAAGCAGTTACTTCTTCACTTGTTTTTGCTTCACCGATGATTCCGATACCGCCATCGCCATTTGCAACGAATTTCTTAATATAAACTGTTTCTGGAATTTCTGTTGATAGTGCAATGTATGTATTCATAACTGCTGTATTGTTTTCAACAATTTGTTTCAATACAGGGAATACATTTTTGCTTTGTCTTTTTGCAGTTTTATCAATACGTTCTTTGAATACTTGTACTTGTTCTCTGCTACCTTCTGCTTCTTCTGAAATATTTGTAGTTGCGTTTCCTAAAGTACTCTTAATTACAAAGCCAACTGCGGCACCAAGTAAGAGAGCAATAAGCAATATAACAACGACTAGTCTTTCTAAACCAACTTCGTATCCGCCAACGCCTACAATGTTTTTGCTGATTTTTTCATCTGGCAAGAAGTTTAAGTCTAACGGATAATCATCAAAATTTGAAGCTGCGGCACCAACTGCTTCAATTGTCATATATGAAATCATGTTTGCGTCGATATCACCTGTTTCTGCAATATCGATAAATTGGTCATTTGCATTAACGCTTTTGTTTATACAATCAATTTCGCCTGAGAATTCAAGTCTTGATGCTAATAATTCTGAATTTACTTCATCTGTTTCGCTTATTATCAACAGTGTTTGTGGGTTGTTTTTAGAAATTGTATTTGTTGCAATTTTTGAAATTGTTGAATAAACTTCTTCTGTCGAAAAAGATTTTACGGCTAATGGTTCTTCAAATAAATCAAGAATTATATTGCCTTCTAAATAAAAATTACAACAGCTGTTTGGAGTGATAAGAAGAACTGATGTTTTTTCATCTCTTCCAATATTTTTATTAAATCTGTCACAGTATTGAATTGCTTTTAATAGTGAAGAATATGATGTATCGATTCTTACAAGTTCACAATTCAAACCTTCAAAAATTTCAATAAGTTTAACAATAACTTTTGTTTGCACAGCACCAAAAACAACATTTTTTTGGCTACGACCTTTTTTACTGTCAAATTTTTGATATCTAATTTCAGGTTCGTTTCTTTTAAATATGTATAAGTCTTCAATTTCAGATTGTAGGTTTTCAATAACAAATGGTTCTTCAGATTCATTATCCATTGCTGTAATGCCAAAATGAACATTTGGCAAATTTAATGTTACAGCGCATTGGGCTGGATCTAATCCTGCTTCATCAAAAAGTCCTTCTAAAACTTCTGTGAATTCATCGTAGTCAATAATTTCTCTAATAGCATTGTTATACTTGATGTTACCAGAAGAGTATTTAGTAACACTCTTTGTTTTATCATCTATACATACCAACTCGATAAAATTATTTGCAGATAAAGAAATACCGATGTGGGTCTTCTTTTTAAAACCTAAATTTTCAACTAAACCGCTCATACTTAACCTATTTTTGT
>CAZNLZ010000161.1:0-4038 GCA_964574225.1 uncultured Muribaculaceae bacterium
CGCCGTCATTTGGTCACATCCTGTGGTCATTACTTCAGCACGAAAATAACCACTCTTTTCACTATATACTAGTGATACTACAAGCAAAAATCAAAGTCAACTGTATCGAACGCTAAGTTTAAAGATACTTTAAGTTTTATTTACGCACATATAAATCGCTTATAATAGTACCAAGAAGGAAAAACAAAAAGGAATCATATGAAACATAAAAATTTTTCAGAAATGAGGAAAGAATTATATGAATTATATAAAAGAAGAATATTGCCCATAAAAAAAGAATGCGAAAATACAAATCAAAATGAAATAAACGAAATAAAACTTTGGTCATTTCACGAAAACGTATATGATGAGATTATAAATATTTTTTTGACAAATACACTAAGAAATAGTTCTTCATCAAAACCCCTATTTTCTTTTAATGAATACAACTACAATATTAGTGTCGATAAAAATAGATCGAAAGAGTATAACACAAGCGGAATATTTAATTATGCACACAAAATTGATGCAAACAATTTTATCGTAGGAAGCTACAAAAATGAAAAAATAAAGATATTTAATTTAACATCTAATCCTTCTTTTTTAGAATCTTATTCAAATTTTATAATCACCGCCATATTTACTCCTTTCTTCATAGTGATTACAAAAACATTATATGAAAAGAATCTATTATTTTTATCATATTCTATAACGGGGATTATCTTGTCTTTAATTCTCTTCTTCCTTTTTTCTATAATATACTATCATTTAACTTTCTTTAGAGGCATAGTTATCGAAGTTAGCTTTGACAAGAACTTATCAAACGAAGAAATAATTTTTCACGAAGAGAGTTTTCTTTCAACATTAATACCTTTTAAGAGAAAAAGGCTAAAAAGAGTAATCCTTGAATCAATTAATTTTGAAAAAAACTTTAATGTATATTCTACAGACCAAACCACTTCACGATACATTTTCACACCTCAATATATAGAAAAAATTGACACAATAAGAAAAGTATTTAATTCCAGATATATTCGTGGAAAATTTTACAAAAACAAACTTATATTAGCAATAAACTCAGAGTCAAATATACTGACCATTGGAAATGTCTTTAATGCAGATAATTTGATTCTATTTTACAAAGAGATGGTATCAATCTTAAAGTTAATAGAATACATAGCACCAAAAGAAAAAAACAAAATTTAATTTTGATTTTTCAATGCATTTTGAAGTGCAATTTCTAAAGAAGCAATTTTGCGTTGCAAAGCTTCTTTATCATCTGTATCAATTTCATTTTGAACAGCAAGTTTTTCATTTTTTCTTGCATAAAATTCAATTTGGTCTTTATATCTTTTTCCAAGAGCAATTGAATAGACAAAGCCAGAAAATGTACCAACCAAGTATGAAATCAAAATAACAGCAAATGTGCTTACAACAACATAGCCAGAATTATCAAGTGTTACAGTAAATCCACTTGTAGTACTATTCATATAATTTGCGATTAAGAAGTAAAGTAAACCACAAAACAAAAGCGATTCTAACACCATTAAAACAATTTTATTTTTCATTTTATATTACTCCTTAAATACTTTAATACTTTTTGAATATCGTCATCTTGCGGTATTTCAAGTTCAATTATATCATCTGATTTTAAAGTCGCAAATTTCAAGCTATAAGATTGTAAAACTTGCTCAGTTGTCTTTACTTTAAATGGAATCTTTGCATACAAACTATCATTAACTAATGGATGACCAATATGGTTCATATGAACACGGATTTGATGAGTTCTTCCCGTCTCTAATTGAAGTTCCAAGAAAGAATACCCTTTGAACTGTTCAAGAACCTTAAAATGAGTTACAGATGGTTTACCGCCCTCTACAACAGCCATTTTTTCAGGTTTAGAAGGATGTCTTAATATCGGAGAATTAACTGTTCCTTGCTCTACATCAAAATTTCCATTAACGACTGCCAAATATTTTCTTTCTGCCGATTTTGTTTTAATCTGGTCAGATAAAAAATCATGAGCTTTGTTATTCTTTGCAACCATTAAAAGACCAGAAGTATTTCTATCTAATCTATGCACAATACCCGGACGTAACACGCCATTAATATCAGAAAGCCCTTCATAACCATACTTATACAAAAGAGCATTAACAAGAGTGCCAGATGTTTCCTTTATCGTAGGATGTGTAATCATATTTTTTTGTTTATTTACAACCAAAATATCATCATCTTCCCAAACAATATCTAAAGGAATATTTTCAGGTTGAATAATAACATTAAATTCATCACTAAGTTCAACAGCGATTTCATCATCATTTTTTACTACAAAAGAACTTTTAACCTCTTGACCATTAACCAAAACTTGCCCTTTTTTAATCAAATTTTGGACTTGAGAACGTGATGTAAATTCATTTTGTTTAGACAAAAAAGCGTCCAACCTCAAAGGTTGACTTAAAGATTGGACACTAAAAACAAACTTTTTTGTCATTTTAAATATTCCTAGTCTCTTGAGAAAAGAGCAATTACCAAACCAAGAGCACCAAATACAATCATAATATCCGCTGTGTTAAAAACAGGGAAGTTAGGCATAAAATTACAATGAATGTAATCAATGACATAACCATGATGTATTCTTTCTATCATATTCATTGTTATACCGGCTGTCAAAAGCGCCATTGCTGACAATGCAGTATATGAAAGTCTTGCAGAAAATACAAGAACAACAAAAGCCATAAGTGCAACAGCGAAAAATGAAGCTGTAATAATCATTTCTGATTGACCAGCAAATAAATTAAAAGCAGCACCAGTATTGTGAACTTCATACAATGTCAACATACCATTACCAACTTGGTTTGTAGGTGACATATCAATTGCAGTCATAACAATCTTATTTACACCAAATGTAATCAAAGCAAAAACAATTGATAAAACAAGGTATTTTACGATTGCAAAAAAATCAATAATTGGTCTATCTTCTCTATATCGACGTCTTGACATCAGCTGACTCCTTTTCTATTTTTTTTACTTTTGAAACTGGCAAAACATTAACTCTAGACATAACAATCGCCATACCTGTCATTTTAACAACAACAGCAGGTGGTTCAACTTGCGCTCTTGTAATGCCAACAGAAACAGTTGCATATTCATTATAATTTTCTGTATTTGATTTTAATACTCTTGTTAATTCTTCTGATTTAACAGCACGAAGAACATCTTTTGCATTAACCTGAGGGAATTTTATTAACTCATTAACAATTGAACCAACAACTAATACGCCATCTGGTGATTCAATCTTAACAGAAGCGTCATACTCAGTTCCCGCTGGAATAATTTTTGGTGCAGAAAGAGATATGTTAGATTTTTTTGCTTCCCCATATTTCAACGCAATTAACTCAGAATCTATGCAAGCAGCGACAATCCTCCACTTGCCATCTTCTTTTCTCAAATAATTAGTAAAATACATTTCAGAAGTAATGTAACCATAATCATCTAGTTTTTCAGCTTTTTGTGCTGTTTCACCAAATGCTGTTTCTTTAATTTTTACAGTTGCATATGTTTCATCAACAACAATGCTAAGTATATCTGTTTTGTAAGTTACATTTTTATATGACTCAGATGCTTCAGACATCAATTTAAAAATTGTGTCTTTATCAAAACCATCATTATTCACAAAAGAATCAGAATATAAGTCTTTTAATTTCTTTATGTCATTTTTTTCTGTATAACGATTATACTTTTTATAAAAAGCCTCAATTTGAGCCTTTGGCGAACGTTTTAATTTGTTTTTCAAACTAATTCTTTTAATAATATCAAATTCATTTTTTTCAAGTTCATCTGCTTCAACAGAAACAACCATTGAATCAGAATCATGAGGAACATTCGTAATTGCTTGAGCATAATTAGTTGAACCAACTAGAAATGCAAAAAATAAAAACAATGTGAAAATCAATTTTTTATTCATAATCTATTTCATACTTTCTTCATTTTTTCTGTACAACAAACAGAATACAAAATCTGTACTAACTAATAATAAGTTTATTACATATAGCCATAAAA
>CAZNLZ010000162.1:0-4015 GCA_964574225.1 uncultured Muribaculaceae bacterium
TCCCGTAAACATAAAAAAAGTTTAACATAAATATAAATTTATTGTATTTTTAGAAAAAGAATAATAAAATGTAATTAGTCTATATTTCAAAGACTGAGAGGTTCTAATGGCAATAGCATATTTGTGTTTAGGTTCAAACATCGGAGATAAAGTAACTTATCTTCAACAAGCAGTTAAAATGTTAACCGCAACAGGAATGGTAACTGTTGTACGTTCATCTGCTTTTTATGAAACAGAACCTTGGGGAAACAAAGACTTAGATTGGTTTGTTAATGCTGTAATTGAGGTAAAAACAAAATTGTCACCTCGTGAGTTATTAGAACTTTGTAAAAACACAGAAAGACAAATGGGAAGACAAACTCGTAGAACTGATAACTATGAAGCTAGAAATATAGATATTGATATTATTTTCTACGGCGATTTAATTGTAGATGAACCAGATTTAAAAATTCCACACGAGCATATGCACGAAAGAGCATTTACTATTGTGCCATTATTAGAATTAATACCAGATTATGAGCATCCTAAATTTAAAAAATCACTTTTAGACTTACACGAAGAACTAGAAACATTGGATGACGTATTTTTATATGGAACAAGAGTCGATATATAAGAATATAGCGATAATAGGATGCGGAGCTGCTGGTGGTTTAGCAGCCATATTATTGTGCAAAAATCCATACAATAAAGTTACTGTTTTTGATATAAAAGAACCATTTTCGACTCTTTTACCAACTGGCGGTGGAAGGTGCAATATTACATATAACGAAAAAGATGTTAGAGAATTTGTCAAAAATTATCCAAGAGGAGAGAAGTTTTTAATCTCTGTTTTTTCAAAATTTGGTCAAGAAAAAACACGTGAATTATTTAAAGACTTAGGAATTAAAACATATGTTCAAGAAGATAGAAGAGTTTTTCCAATATCAAATAGTTCACAAAAAACAATCCAAACACTAACCAAGCACCTTCAAACATCTAATTTTAAACACATAAAAGAAAAAGTTATTTCAATTAAGAAGGATAAAAAATTCATTATTAAGACAGAAAATAATGAACAAATTTTTGACACTATAATTATAACAACAGGCGGTCGCGGCAACGGTTTTGAACTAGCAAAGAACTTAGGACATAACATAATAGAGCCAAGACCTTCTCTTTGCGCAATAGATGTAAAAGAAAAATACTTATACGCACTTTCAGGTTTAAGTTTTAAAAATGCAGAAATAAAATCAAACATTGGAAAGAAAAAACTTCCAAACGTTTATGGTGATATTTTATTCTCACACAAAGCAATAACAGGACCAGCAATATTTAAAGTAAGCGCACTAAGTGCATTTGACAATATTGAAGACTTAGAAATAACAATAAAACTAGTTGATTTTTCACAAGAAGAAATCGAAAAATACATTAAAGAAAACCAAAAGAAAAGTATAAAAAATGTATTTTCAAAGTTCGCACCAGAAAGTTTTATAAACGTGATTTTGAATGAACACAAAATTGCTTCAAACAAACAAATAGCACAAATAAAAAAACAAGAAAAAGAAATTTTAATAAATTCACTTTTAGCATTAAAACTGCACGCAACATCAAGATTAAAAGACTCTGAAATTGTAACAGCGGGCGGAGTTGACCTAAAAGAAATAGATTCTAAAACAATGCAATCAAAATTAATTGATGGTTTATATTTTGCAGGGGAAGTTCTAAACATTGATGCATATACAGGTGGTTTTAATTTGCAAAGTTGCTGGTCTACAGCATTTATTGTTTCACAAGCTTTAAATTAAAAAAGGCGAGTTAAACCCGCCTTTTTTTAAACCTTATTATGATTATTCTTCAATATTTTCTTGGTTAGCAATTACAACAGGAGATAGCAATTGACCAGTCAAATCTACAGAATAAGCACTAGAAAATCCACAAACAAATGTATTAATTATTGCAGATATTACAGTTGCGAAAATAGCACCAGTTTGAGGGTCTTGAGACGCAACACCTACAAAAATTTGCAAGCCAAGAAGTAACGGAACTAGAATGCAAACAACAACAAGACACAATACAATCAGAATTAAAGATTTAGCAACATAGGAAGCAAATCTTCTTAGAATTTTTGCAATCATAATCCAATTTTTTCTAAAACAGAACCACTCTTTAAACTCTAAAGTCATATAGTATCCAAAGTTTACACAAAGCCAAGCATGAACCATTAATACAACTATTGGAACTATGAATAAAATACACAAAGGATTAAGAAGTACAAGCGGAATTGAAATAAGAAGAGAAACTAGAATTATTGTAAATATCACAAGAAAACAACCAAGGTAATAAAGAATCCCCTTTACAAGTAGCTTGCGCGCTTCTTCAATAGGATGAGGGAATACACTAGGCTTACCCAATATCGCATTATTAGTTGCCACAACTACACAACCAATAGATAAAAGTCCTAAAATCCCACTAAGAACCATAACAACAATAACTTCTGGAGTAGTAAATAAAGCCCCAAATTCAGCAGGTGTCATTTTATTCAATAATTCTTGATTATGAAATTCTTCTGGAAGAAAAACTCCAAGAATTCCAGAAATAAACAAAATTGTGAAAAATAAAAGAATATTCTTTTTGTCATATTTTTCTGAGGCAACATTTTTAAATGCCTGTCTTAAACTTACTCTCATAAATCCTCCTTTACTCAATACATTATAGTTTTTTGACGATTAAAATAAATGCATTGTATGCAGTATTTATTCAAAGTTTGAGTTTTGTAAATTTAATGTTTGAAAAAAAATATGTTTAATATATGATAATAATAACGATTTTACACAAAGGCAGTAGAATATAAGGAAAAAGCTGTATTCTATAGTTTTCTATTGTAAATAATAAACAATTTGATAAAAGAAGGTGACACAATGGGAATTAAAGGAAAAAACGACAGAATGGTAGTTCTTGCTTGTGAAGAATGCAAAAGAAGAAACTACACTACCGTTAAAAACAAAAAGAATATCAAAGAAAGAATGGAATTAAACAAATATTGTCCATTCTGCCAAAAACACACAGCTCACAAAGAAACAAAATAATAGTTTAAGATATTTATAATGAGCGTCCTTAGTTCAGTTGGTAGAACGTCGGTCTCCAAAACCGGATGTCGAGGGTTCGAGTCCTTCAGGGCGCGAATTATAAAAATAAGGATAACAAATGGATACACAAAAGATTGTAGAATATTTTAAAGGCATTAAATCTGAATGGGGCAAAATCACTTGGCCGGAAAGAAAACAAGTTGTTGCACAAACAATTATTGTTTTAGTCATTGTTATTGCTTTTACAATCTACACATACGGACTTGATTTATTATTACAAGGCGTAATTAAAGCATTGAAGTTATCAGCTTAAACAGTTTAATAAAAGATAGGAATTATTTAGTAATGACAAAAGAAAAACAAGAAATAGTTGAACACTTATCAGATATGGAGCTTGGACAAGAAGGTATTTCAAAAAAAGAAGAAGTACTTACTGAAAAAGAAGCAGAGTTCAAAGAAGCTGTAAAAGATGACAAAGCACCAAAGAAAAGATGGTATATCGTTCATACTTATTCAGGTCATGAAAATAAGGTTAAAGTTAACCTTGAAAAACGTATTGAATACATGAACATGGCTGACAAAATCTTTAGAATTGAAGTTCCTCAAAAAACAGTTACAAAGATGAAAGACGGCAAAAAGACTGATAGAGAAGAAAAAATCTTCCCAGGATATGTTCTTGTTGAAATGATTATGGATGATGATTCTTGGTATGTAGTTAGACATACAGCAGGCGTTACAAAATTTGTAGGTTCAGCTAAAAAACCTATTCCTGCTAAAGATAGCGAAATCAAGAAAATTATCCACAAAACTCAAAATCAAGTTACTAAAGTTGAACTTGACGTTAAAGCAGGCGATAAAGTTAGAATTATCTCTGGTCCATTCTCTGAATTTATCGGTGATATTACAGAAGTTTACCCAGATAAATCTAAACTTAGAGCTATGGTTTCAAT
>CAZNLZ010000163.1:0-3997 GCA_964574225.1 uncultured Muribaculaceae bacterium
TTAATTCAGGGAGAACATTTCTTTTATAAACTAAATTTGCATGACCATTGGTGTTTATTCTTAAGACTGTGTTAGGATACTTTTCTTTTATATATTTGGCGACTTCTTTTATGACTTCTAGTTTTAACATAGGTTCGCCATATCCACAAAAAATAATTTCGGAGGAAAGTTTATCGTTCATCGCTTCTAACTGAGCAATGACATCTTCTGCTTTGACGTTCTCTGTATTTAGGAATAAATTAGCACCAACAACATCTTCTTTAATAGAACGGATACAGAACACACAATCATTCGTACAGCTATTTGTTAAATTAATATAAACTTTACCGTCCAATAGATATGCTAAATTATAATCTGTCATTTCAATCTCACCTATAAGTAAATTATGCTACAAAGACTGCATGATAACAAGCACTTTTTTAAATATTTTTTGAAGTTTTGTTAATGCTAATGAAATTTATTGTTTAAGAAATACTTTATATAAAAGAAGGTAATTTCGTTTTGGTAAGGAGTTTTTATGAGCACAACAGCATTAGCAGGAACAACAAGTATTGTTAGTACAAAACCAATAAAATTTCCAACAAATCCTTGGATTATTGCAAGTGATGACCCTCAAAATGGTGGTATTTCAGGAACTTTGGGAAAATTTGATAAGCCAAATCCTTGGGCTTGCGAAGAAAGACCAACAATGATTGATCCAAAGACAGGTGAGTTGGTATATGTTGATGTATATATGAAAGAGCATCAACAAGATAAACCTTGGATTTGTTATATGGCATAAATTAAAAAGAGATTGGAGAAATCCAATCTCTTTTTTTGTTAAAATTGAGCCCTTAAATTTGTTTTGTGCTATAACTAAAATATGATTGAAATCCTTATTTTATACATTATTAATAAACGTGAAAAAACAATTTATTCTATAAGAAAAGAAATTATAGAAACATTTGGCACTATTACAAAACCAAGTATAGGAACAATCCACCCAGCACTTCAAAGATTACTTAAAGATGGTTCTGTTTCTTTAACAGAAAGAATGTCTGAGGGTGGTAAAAAATCATCTTATTATTCAATTACCAAAAAAGGTTTTGAAACATTCAAAAAAATATTTTTTAATTCTGCAAGTGATAATCCTTCTTTGTTTTATAACCAATTGCAAGGTCGTATTGGAACAATGGGACTTTTAAGCGTTGAAGAAAGAAAAGAATTTATAGAAGAATCAAGTAAAAAAATAGAAATTTATCAGTTTGAAATTGAAACAAAATTGAAAGATGAATTTTTAGATTTAGATTACTTCCAGGAACAGCTTTTAAATAAAACTTTAAAAGAATTAAAGTCTTTGAAAGAATTCATCAATGGATTAAAGGTTGATTAATTATGCCTGCTTTGATTACAGCTATTGAACAAAATTCAATTGCAGAAGAACTTGAAATACAAGTTGGTAGTGAGCTTTTGAGCATTAATGGTCAAAAATTAAAAGACTATATTGAGTATCAATATGCTGTTATGACAGAAGAATTGGTTTTTGAGATTAAGACTCCTAATGGCGAAATTGAAGAATACGAAATAGAAAAAGATTTTGAAGAAGAACTTGGGTTTGTTTTTGAATCTGCAATTTTTGACAAAATAAAACCTTGTGCAAACAATTGTATTTTTTGTTTCGTTGACCAACAACCACAAGGATTAAGAGATTCACTTTATATTAAAGATGATGATTATAGGCTTTCTTATCTTCAAGGAACTTATGTTACGCTGACAAATCTTACAAAGAAAGATAAAGAAAGAATTGCAGCTTTGCATTTGGGACCATTGTTTATTTCTGTTCATACAACTAATCCTGAATTAAGGGTGAAAATGTTGAACAATAAAAATGCTGCAAATTTAATGAAAGAACTTGATTTTCTTTCAGAAAATGATATTCCAATTAATACTCAAATTGTTTTGTGTCCAGATTACAATGATGGTGCAGAATTAAAAAGAACATTAAATGATTTATGGAAATATAAATCAATCCTTAATTCAATAGCGATTGTGCCGGTTGGTGTTACTAAGTTTAGAAAAGAAAAAATAAAACAAGTTTCAAAAGAAAAAGCAGTTGAAACAATCGAGATTGTTGAAGAGTTTAATAAAAAGATAAAGAAAAATATTGCAAGTGTTTCAGATGAATTTTTCTTGCTTGCAAAAAAAGAATTGCCAGAGAAAAAATATTATAATGGATACAATCAGTTAGAAGATGGTGTTGGTTCTTTAAGGTGTTTACTTGATGACTTTGCTAAGCGAATCAAAAAAGCACCAAAAAGTGTAAAATTAAAAAAAGAATATACAATTGCTTGTTCTGTTAGTGCAAAGGATGCATTTATTTCTTTTGCAGATGAGTTAAATAAAATTGAAAATGTTTCACTTCAAGTGTTGCCAATAAAAAGCACATTTTGGGGAGAAGAAGTTGTTAATGTTGCTGGGTTAATAACAGCAGATGATTTAATTAATCAGCTAAAAGGAATTTGCCACGAAAATGTGATAATTCCATCTATATTATTAAGACCATATACAACAGAATTCCTTGATGGATTAACAGTTTCTGATGTTGAAAAAGAAATTGGTGCTAAAATACACGTTACAGAAGATATTTACAGCACAAAAGAGTTGTTTGATTTATTATTTGGGAAATAAAAACATAAATAGTGTTAAAAAGCCTCGAATTATCGAGGCTTTAATCTTACATATCAATAAAAATATTTTTTATTCTTTCTACGCAACCTTGAGGGCTTGTGTACCATTCTCGGTAAGAAATTCTTTCAACAGTTGCGCCTGCACGTTCCATTAAGGTTTGTTTTTTGATTTGTGTTTTATTTAATCTTGCATTATCTTCAACACCGTCGCATTCCACAACAATTGTTCTACCGGTTGGGTCTTGAACTGTTAAATCTGCGCTAAAGCCTGCAAGTGTTTGACCTGCAATAACGTTAAAACCTTCATCTCTTAAGAAATCTGCAACTTCACGTTCAAATGCGTTTTTATAAACATTTTCATCAAGTTTTAATTCTTCCTTTAGATTGTTTCTTGCAACATAAGCTTGAACAAACTCAATGTAATCTCTTAATAGACCGGCTGGCAATGATTTAGGGTCTTTAGATAAGAATATAATTTGTTTCTTTCTTGCACGAGTAATTGCAACGTTAAACAAGTTTGGAATTTGTAAGAAGGTTAAACTTTGGTTAAAGCTGTTGTTTGCAACCGCCCAAGATAACATTATGATATCTCTTTCATCACCTTGGAATGTATGCGCTGTACCAACTTCAATTTTATGTCTTCTTACTGTTGCATCAGAAAATACTTGCGCAATAGCTTTTTTAATTAATTCTACCTGTCCTCTGAATGGCGAAATAATACCAACAGTTACAGGTTCGTGGTCTTCTTTATTGTTTCTTTCATCATCTTGTATGATTTCTTGAAGTCTTTGCATAATTGCTTCAACCTCAGGCATGTTACGGGTAATATCCATATCAACTTTGCCCTCTGGTACTTCAACAAATTCTAATACATTAGAATCATTGCATTGAGACATTATTCTAATTCTATCGCCATAAAATTCTTTGTTACTGAAATCAATGATTGGCGCAAAACTTCTGAAGTGTTCATCTAGCAATACTGGTTTAGTTGAATAATAGTTTGCTAAGTCGAACATAGAGTTTGTTCTGAAACGCCACATTAATTGGTATTTATCTGGAATTTCATATTGGCTTAAGAATGATTGTTCTTTTGATTTTTCCAAGAAAGATAAGTGTGGTAATTGCTTATCGTCACCAACAATAACAGCTTTTTTACATCTGAATAAAATTGGCAGACAGCTTGCAATATCACATTGTGAAGCTTCATCGATAATCGCAACATCAAATAACCCTGGTTTTAAAGGCAATGAATTTGAAATTGCATATGTTGTAACGCACCAGCAAGGGAATGCTTCTAAAAGTGGTTTGAAGTCTTCATCTTCAAGTAATCT
>CAZNLZ010000164.1:0-3953 GCA_964574225.1 uncultured Muribaculaceae bacterium
ATGGTTGATGATGGATGTGCTGAAAAAGAAAAAGAGGTTTTAACAGTATAGTGGCAGTTCTAGATACAATAGCTAAAAATAGATTGATAACAGGTTTTATTATTGGAGCATTAGTATTTTCTGCAATAATACTTGGTGGACCTTTCTTACTTACATTGATTTTAGCGTTCATCGTTATTGCGACAAAAGAATATGCTGATATTCTTAGGAATAAGGGCTTTTTACCTTTCTTTAAGTTTATTCTTATAATTTCTGTTTCAATGTTGTTAATATCTGCAAGTGGATATGATAATTTAATTCCGCTTGTTCTTATTGCTGGAACAATTGGTTCTTTTTTAGCTGTTTTGTTTAGAGGCAGACAACCATATATTGCTAATGTTGCAACAACAATTTTAGGTTTTCTAATAGCTTGGCTTCCTTGCCATGTTTTCTTGATTAGACAAATGGGACCAGAAGTTGAGCTATTTGGAATAACATTTAGACAAGGATTATATTTCCTAATATTTATTTTCTTTGTAATTTTGTTGACTGATATTGGAGCGTACTTCTTTGGTACTCGTTTTGGTAAACATAAATTATCGCCAGTAATAAGTCCAAAAAAATCTGTTGAAGGAGCTATTTATGGCGGTATTTCTGCAATATTAGTTGGGCTATTGATAGGAAAATTGATTGGTATTTCGCTATATCATTCTTTTGTTCTTGCATTAATTGTTACTGTTATGGCTCAACTTGGCGATTTATCTGAGTCTCTTATTAAACGTGATGCTGGAGTTAAGGATTCTGGAACATCTCTTCCAGGACACGGTGGTTTCTTAGATAGGGCGGATAGCTATTTATTCTCTGTTCCAGTTGCATATTATTACATTAAGTACTTTATATTATCTGGCTTGACTTTGCCTATGATTATGGATTTAGTGAAGAAAGTTCTTTATGTTATCATCGGCTAGAGAAATTGAATTAAAAAAATTTATTAAAGATATAAATATTGAAAAGACGGAGCTTGAGTTATTGGATGTTGCATTAACTCATCCGTCTTTTAATTTTGAACAAAATCTTGATGATGCCCCTGATTATGAACGCTTGGAATTTCTTGGTGATTCTGTTGTTAGATTGCTTATTAGTGAACTTCTTTTTGATAAATATCCTGATTATGATGAGGGAAATTTGACTAAAATAAGAAGTTATCTTGTGAGTGATGAGTTTTTGGCTCAGTTAGCTGAAAAAATAAATTTAGGCTCTGTTATTAATGTTGGTCATCATGAAGAAAAAGATGGGGGAAGAAAAAAAGAATCAATACTAGCTTGTGCAATGGAAGCTGTTATTGGTTCTGTGTTTAAATCTTGTGGTTTCGAAACAGTAAAACAATTTGTGTGTAGATTATATTCTATGATAGAAGTTGATGTTTCAATGATTTTGTATATGTACAATTCAAAAGAACTTTTACAACAATACACTCAAAGTAAAACAAAAAGTTTGCCAGAATATGAATTAACAAAAGAATTTGGTCAGGCACATAATAAAACTTACGAGGTTTGTGTTCGCTATCAAGGTGAGCTTCTTGGTAGTGGAGAAGCTAAAACAAAAAAAGAAGCTGAAAAAATTGCAGCTTTTAATGCATTAAAAAAATTAAAAATAGTGAAGGAATAAAAGATGATTATAGCTCCATCAATTTTATCAAGTGATTTTGCTAATCTAGAAACAGAAATTAAACGACTAGAACAAAATGGTGCGGATTGGGTTCATGTCGATGTTATGGATGGTCATTTTGTTCCTAATTTGACTATTGGTGCACCTGTTGTTAAGGCAATAAAACCAGTTACAAAGCTTCCAATGGATGTTCATTTAATGATAGAAAATCCGGCAAAATATGTTAAAGATTTTGCTTTGGCAGGTGCGGATATTATTACTTTTCATTATGAGGCTACAAAGGAAAATACGTTTGAAGTTATTAATATAATTAAATCTTATGGTGCGAAAGTTGGTATTTCTATAAAACCAAAAACTCCAGTAAGCGCAATTAAACCTTATTTGGATTTTGTTGATTTGGTTTTAATTATGACTGTTGAACCTGGTTTTGGTGGTCAAAAATTTATGGCTGATTGTGCTGATAAAATAATTGAAGTAAAAGCATATGCAAATAAAGAAATTCTTGTTGAAGTTGATGGTGGTGTAAATACAGAAACTGCTCAACATTGCAAAAAATGCGGTGCTGATGTTTTGGTTGCAGGTAGTTTTGTATTTTCTAGTAATAATATGTCAGAAGCAATTGCTTCATTGAGGTAGTTTATGATTTCATCTGCGCTTGTTGAACAGCATATTCATGGTTGCTTTGGCTACGATTTTATGAATTGTAGTGTTGAAGATTTTATAAAAGTTTCAAAACTTTTGTTTAATTGTGGAGTTGGATATTATTTCCCTACGATTATGACGGACGATTTGGATGTTATTAAGCAACGAATAGCTGTTGTTAAAGGTGCGATGAAAGTTCAATCTAAAGAAATGGCTCAGATTGTTGGAGTTCATTTAGAAGGACCATTCATTAATCCTGAAAAAGCTGGTATTCATGAAAAAAAATTCATACAACCTTTAAATATTGATATATATAAACAAATAGAAGATGAAGTTATTAAAATAGTTACATTGGCTCCAGAATTAGATATAGATGGTCAGTTTGTATCATATTTAACAGAAAAGGGTATTAAGGTTTCTGCTGGTCATTGTCTTTCTTCAGATTTATCAAATGTTAATCAAGTGACTCATATGTATAATGCAATGGGTGTGTTTAATCATAGAGGAAATTCAACGGTTGTTAGTGCACTTAGTTCTGATGTATTGGTAGAATTGATTGCAGATTCAATGCATGTTTGTGATGAGGTTTCGAAGATTACTTTTAAACAAAAAGGGATTGAGCAAATATTGTTAATTAGTGATGCGTTGCCATTAGCGCATTCTGATAAAAAAGAACAACTTTTTGCAGGACAAACAATATGTAATAAAGACGGAAAACTTTTAAGTATAGACGGAACTTTGGCTGGAAGTTCTATGTTGTTGTGTGATATTGTTAAAAATCTTTCAGATAAAAATCTTTTAAATTTAAAAGATGCACTAATTTGTGCATCTTCTAATCTGTTAAAATATCATAGTTTAAATAATAATCTAAAGGTTTATTGGAATAATTTAAATAAAATTGAAAAAGTTGAACTTATCTAAAACATGCTGCTGTCTGTTGTTTTAGCATAAAATCCAAATGGAACTTTTTTGAAAGAATTAACTTCTTTTTTTAATCTGTAATTTTCTTTGTTTAATTCGTTAATTTTAAATCTCATTGTTTCGTTTTCTGTTTTAACTCTGATAAGTTCCATAACAACGTCATCCATGCCATCTAATTTTTCATCAAGCAAAGATGTAATTCTATCTGTCATAGATCTTTCAATGCCTTTTAATGTATCAACTAATTGAACAATTGAAGCATTCGAAATAGAATTAGAACCTTTTAAAACAGCAGTTTTTGTAGGAACTGTTAATGCTGTACTTGATTTTAATCTAGATGAAATATTGCTTAAAACTTTTGCATCATCTTGAGTAAAGTAAGTAAGACCTCTGTGATTCTTTTTTAGCTTAATATCAGCCATTTTGCACAATTCTTGAATTCTCGAATTGTCAATCCCAAGCATTTCTCTAATTTCTTTTGGTGAAAACTCCTTGTTTTCAATCTTTTCTACCATAGATATTCCCATAAAAATCCCCTTTAGATTAGCATGACGCTATTACAAATATTATATCAATTTTTAATTTTTTGGTCTAAGAAAAAACAGCATCTTTACATATCTTTTCAATTTGTATCACTGCTAAACTGTGATACTATTAATATATATATAGGAGCATATAAATGAAATGTATAATTTTGGCGGGTGGTTCAGGTGAAAGATTATGGCCAATGTCTAGAACATTGA
>CAZNLZ010000165.1:0-3928 GCA_964574225.1 uncultured Muribaculaceae bacterium
GTGTGTTTGATTATAATGAGCCTTTGCTTGAATTAATTAACAAAAAACCTTTTGTAGCGAGCGAGGAAGAAGTTAGGATTAATCCACCGTCGAGATCGGCAAAATTAAGAATTGCTAGAAGAATAAACAAATAAAAATTATTCAGGGGAGAGATAATTGAGCAGAAGTTCAATAAGATATGTTGATACAACATACATGTATGGACAGCAAGTGGTTGCTAGTCCTGTTACTAACCCTGTGATTTATGGACATTTCCCAAGACATATTGCAAAATATTCTGCAGTTGAAAAATTAAATAAATTTTTAAAAGTTGTTCTTGTGGCTTTGGCTTGTTTATCTTTAGTAAGCTATTATTTTGTATTTGATGGTGAAAAGACTATGAACTCACTTGGAAGAGAAATTGTTTCTTTAAGTAATGAAAATATTGAGCTTCAAAATAAGCTTGATAATCTTCATTCTTTCAATAGAGTTGATACAATTATTGCTGATAATTCTCTTCTTGATACAGCAAAAAAAGTTATGGAAATTCCTGCTGTTAGTGTTTCTGGTGTTCATAAAGAACACAATATTCCTGTTAACTATAATTGGTCTATTGGATATTAAAGAAAGTTAATTATTTTTTCTTTATTTCACTTTGTGATACCCTATTTGTAAGGGATTTGTACTATGAGCAAAATGAGTGAGAAAGATAAAATTAAGCAAATAGAAATGCGTATTAAAATCGCCCATGTTTTTTTATTGGGAATATTTTCTATTGCAATTATATATTTGTTTTTGCTTCAAATCGTGGATATAAAACACTATCGTATAAAAGCGAAAAACCAACGACTTAGTAAAACTTTTATTATGAGAGGTCAAATTGTAGATAGAAATGGCGTTCGTTTGGCCGTTGACCAAACTTCTTATAATGTTTCTGTTCATAGAGAATATTTTGACCATACGCCTGAAGAATTAGCAAAAAAACTTGCTCCGTTGTTAAAAATGGAAGAAAGTTCAATTGTTAATGCTATAAATAAGGGTTCTACGGTTATTCTTTTGAAAAAAGATGTTGATAGACATACTGTTGCTGAAATAAAAAAACTTGGTCTTAGAGAAGTTTGCTTGGATAAGAAAACAGAACGTGTTTATCCTCAAGATGAACTTGCTGCTCATATTATTGGTTATTATAACCCAGATGCTGGTACTGCTTCTGGAGTCGAACTTACAGCAAAACAGAAATTAGAAGATGTTGATAAGGAAGTTCCTGTTCAAAGAACTCCTGGCGGAGATATCATTTATGAAACATCAACTGATCCTGTGCTCGCGGCAACACCTCAAATTGGTAAAACTGTAACTTTAACGATAGATTCTGCAATTCAACATGTTTGCGAGCGTGAACTTTTAAATATGATTAATCAAAAGAAAGCTTCTCGTGGCAGCGTTATTGTAATGAATCCTAAAAATGGTGAAATTTTGGGTTATGCGGTGTATCCAAGATATAATCCTAATAATTATAAGAAAACACCTGCTGAAAAATTAAAAAATTGGACTCTTACTGACGTATATCCTCCAGGCTCTACTTTCAAAACATTGACAGTCGCTGCAGGTATTGAAAGTGGGAAAATACAGCCGAATACCAAAATACTTGATACCGGTAAAATGAAACTTGGTAAGTGGACAATTCAAAATTATGACTATAATAAACATCCAAATCCTGGGATGATAAATCTTGTATATTTGTTAGAACACTCAAGTAACGTTGGTAGTGCGAATATTGCTCTAAAGATGACACCTGGTGAATTCTATACGATTTTGTCTAATTTTGGCATAGGAAAGAAAAGTGGTATTGATTTGGCTGGTGAGTCATCTGGCTTGTTACCAAAGGCTTTTAAATGGGATATGTCTAGACAAGCAACAATGGGATATGGCTATGGTGCTTCTGTAACAACAATGCAAATGGTTAGTGCTGTTTCTGCACTTGCTAACGATGGAGTTCGAGTTACTCCGCACGTTATTAAATATTCAAAAGAAGAAGAAGCTGAAAAGGTCCAAAGAATTCAGGCTATTAAACCAGAAACAGCTAGAATTGTGACTCAGTTATTGGCTAAAAGTGTTGCAAATTCAAAGTCTAATCTTAATTTGGATAAATATTCTGTTGCAGGGAAAACAGGTACTTCTAAAAAACCAAAGGAATATAAAAAAGGTTATTCAGATGAGTTATATGCTTCTGTAATCGGTTATTTACCTGCAAGTAATCCTCAAATTTTAATTTATGTTGTAATAGACTCCGCTTCAACAGGTGGACCTGTATGGGGTAATACTGTTGCAGCACCCGTCTTTAAAGAAGTTGCAAATCAATGTGCGAGAATTTTAAATATCCCGCCAGACAAAAATGTTGTAGAATAATAAAAAGGTGGTACGGATATGTTGTTAAAAGACTTAATTAAACTTCTAGATAAATATGAAACTAAAAACCTTGCAGATGTTGATGTTACAGGGCTTTCTTACAATTCTTTGACAACAAAAGCAGGTGATATCTTTATTTGTATTAGAGGCGAAGCTTCTGATGGACATAAATATGCAACTAAAGCTATTGAGAAAGGTGCAGTTGCTTTATTTTGCGAAGAAGAACTACCTTTGAATGTTCCACAAATTATAGTTGAAGATACAAAAAGAACAATGGCAAATATTGCTGCTGCGTTTTATAATGAGCCTTCTAAAAAAATTAATTTATTTGGTGTTACTGGAACAAATGGCAAAACAACAGTTACCCACCTTTTGCAAAAAATATTAGAAGAAAACAATGAAAAATGTGCGCTTATTGGTACATTAGGATATAAGCTTTCAAGCAATGATGAATATAAAGACGCAAAACATACAACACCACAACCTCCAGAATTGCAACATGATTTGAGATTGATGGCAGGTAAAGAAATTAAAAATGTTGTTATGGAAGTTAGTTCTCATTCATTAGAACAAAACCGTATTGGTTGTTGTGATTTTGATGGGGCAATAGTTACTAACTTAACTCAAGACCATTTAGATTATCACATTACAATGAGAAATTATTTCAAAGCAAAAGCAATTTTATTTGAAAATTTAAAAAAAGGTTCTTTTGCAGTTATAAATGCTGATGATGAATATGCAAAAGATTTTATTGGTGTAGTGCCAGATGGTGTAAAGGTTTTAACTTATGGCGTTAAGAGTAATGCTGATGTTAAAGCTGTTAATATAGATTTTTCTGTTGATGGCGCTAAATTTACCGTTGAATTTGATGGTAAATCGGAAAAAATGAACTTGCACTTAAATGGAATGTTTAGCGTTTATAATGCTTTAGCTGCTTTTACCGGAGCTTTGGCTATGGGTATTGACTATAAAGTAATAATTAAAGCATTAGAAAATACAAAAAGTGTTGCTGGTAGGTTTGAAATAGTTACAAAAAAACCACTTGTAATTGTTGATTATGCTCATACTCCAGATGGGCTTGAAAATGTATTAAAAGCAGCAAGAGAATTAACACCTTCCACATCTAAGTTGATTTGTCTATTTGGTTGTGGTGGGGATAGAGATACTACAAAACGCCCAAAAATGGGTAGAATAGCTGATGAGTTATCTGATAAAGTTGTTGTAACATCAGATAATCCAAGAAGCGAGGACCCTCAATTAATCATTTCAGATGTAATGACTGGAATAAAAACAGTTGATACTAAAAGAATTTTTGTTGAGGTTGATAGAGGAATTGCAATTAAATTTTTAAAGACAATTTCTTGTCCAGAAGATGTTATAGTAATAGCAGGAAAAGGACATGAGGATTATCAAATTTTAAAGAATGAGACAATCCATTTTGATGATAGAGAAGAAGCAAAGAAAGTATTTGCGGAGGTAATATAATGAAGTTAACAGTTTTAGGACCAGGATGTTGGGGATTAACTTTAGCTTGGCTTTTAAA
>CAZNLZ010000166.1:0-3897 GCA_964574225.1 uncultured Muribaculaceae bacterium
GCTGTTGAAGAGATCAAAACAATTGTTAATGCTGTTGAAGAGATCTATGAAATGGCGCTTGAGTGTTATAAAACAGATAACCTTGAATTAGCTCAAAAAATAGAACCACTTGAAGCCGTTATTAAAAAAGGCGTTAAAAGGGCAAAGAAAAACCATATTCAAAGACTTCAAGCTGGTCAATGTAATGCACAAAGAAGCTTTATCTTCTCTGATTTATTAAACGATTTAAGAAGAATTGCTGCACACTGCGGAAATGTTGCAACAGGTGTAATTCAACTTCACGATATTACAATCAACAAGCACGAATATAATCACAGAAATAAAGATGAAGATTTGGAATTTAAGAGCAGATATAAAGATTATAAATCTAGATATAAAGTTCCTAAAAAATTCCAAGAAACAAATTCATAAAAGAAAAGAGTCCGATAATCGGACTCTTTTTTTAGTTTAAAAATAACTTCAATAATTTATCACACATTTCTGTATATGGTTGATATCTTATAGGCAAATCAAACCAAGTTTTTTTATCTAAAATACTCTTTTTATGAGAGAAAGTATCAAAACCAAATTTGCCGTGATATGACCCCATACCGCTCGCCCCAACACCGCCAAAAGGCATTTCTGGTGTTGCCAAATGAACAACAACATCATTAACACAGCCACCACCATAACGGCATAATTGCGTAATATTATTGATAGTTTTCTTGTTATTAGAGAATATATAAAGCGCCAAAGGATGTGGTCTATCTTCAATAATTTCTACAACTTCATACACATTGTTAAATGTCATAATAGGAAGAATAGGACCAAAAATTTCTTGTTGCATAACTTTATCTTCCCAAGTTATGTTATCCAAAACAGTTGGTGCAATTTTAAGAGTTTCAACATCAACCTTTCCACCAACAACTATTTTGTTTTCTTCAATCAAATTACATAAACGAACAAAATGTTTTTCGTTAATGATTTTTCCATAATTTGGATTTTCAAGTGGATTTTCACTATATTGAATTTCAATTTGTTTTTTTAATTCATCAATAAATTTATCTTTAACACTCTCGTGACAATAAATATAGTCTGGAGCAACACAAGTTTGACCGCAATTTAAGAATTTACCAAATGCTATCCTTTTTGCAGCAAGTTCAACATTTGCAGTTTCATCAATAATGCAAGGACTCTTTCCACCCAGTTCCAAAGAAACTGGTGTTAAATTTTCACTGGCAGCACGCAAAACTTCCCTGCCTACACTTTGACTACCAGTAAAGAAAATATAATCAAATTTCATTGATAATAAATTTTTATTTTCTTCGCGCCCACCAGTAACAACTGCAACATATTTTTGTGGAAATACTTCTTCAACAATTTCTTTTACAATCTTACTTGTCGCAGGAGAATAAGCACTAGGCTTTAAAACAATAGTATTACCAGCAGCAATCGCATCAACTAATGGTTCAATAGATAATAAAAACGGATAGTTCCAAGGGCTGATTATCAAAACATTACCATAAGGAACAGACTTTATAAAACTTCTTGAATGGAAATTAGTTAACGGAGTAAAAACTGTTTTATCCTTCGCAAATTTTTTTAAATGTTTTAAAAAATAAGTTATTTCGCTAACCGCCAACCCGACTTCACACATATATGCTTCTGTTGAACTTTTTCCTAAATCTGTATGCAACGCAGATAAAATATCATTTTCTTTATTTTGAATAACTTCTTTTAATTTTTTAAGAACTTCTAACCTATTTTTTATAGGTAAAGTCGCCCCACTTCTAAAAAATTCTCTTTGTCTATTCAAAATATTTTGCATTAAAATCTCCAATCACCAAATAATACTATCTACAAACCAAGTGTTTATCTTGTTCTTCTTGAGTTTTATTTAAAACGTCCTCAACAAATTCTGTTGAATCTTCTAAAATATCATAATAAAAACGTTCTAAACCTTTTCTATCAAACAAAACAGGAACAGGATAAATAGGGTTTGCCTCTGCACTTGCATAAGCACTTAATTGTTCAATATCTTCCTTCTTCAGCGCAGTAATTTTGTTTGGAATATTCATTTGTTTATTCATAACACGAATCGAATCAATAAATATTTTTGCTGCAATTTCTTCATCAGTTTCAATTGAACATAATCCAGCTGCGATAGCCAAATCTTTTAACTTTCTGTATATTTTAGATCCATACGCATCTAAAACATAAGGAATTATAACCGCATTAGCTAATCCGTGCGGAGTATTATACATTCCACTTAAAGTATGTGATACAGCGTGACAATAACCGACATAGGAAACCGTAAATGCACAGCCACCTAAATATGAAGCTGTTAGCATATTTCTTCTAGCATCCATATCTTCGCCATTTTCATATGCCTTAAATAGATTTTTATAAACTAATTCTGTTGCTTTCAATGCCTGTTCACGAGTCTTTTTCGTAGTCGAATTTCCAATATAAGACTCAATTGCGTGAACCAAAACATCCATACCCGTTGCAGCAGTAATATGAGCAGGAAGCGTTCTTGTAACTTCTGGATCTAAAACAGCATATTTAGGAATTAAAGGAAAATCACTAATCATATATTTGTGTTTTGTTTTTGGTTCTGTAATAACAGTTGCAACAGTTGTTTCAGTACCTGTTCCAGCTGTTGTTGGTATAGCGAATAATAAAGGAATTCTTTTTAAAATTCTAAGAATACCAACCATATCTTTTATTTGCTGCTTTGGTTTAGCAACTCTCGCACCAACAGCTTTTGCGCAATCAATAGCAGAACCACCACCAAAACCAATTAAAGCCTGACAGCCATTTTCTAAATATAATTCTCTTGCTTTTTCTACATTATCAACTGTTGGATTAGACACAACCTCATCAAAAACAGTAACTACAATATCATTTTTCTCTAAATGTTTTTCGAGTTTGCTTGTAATCCCAAAACTTCTAATACTTTTATCAGTAACAAGCATAACTTTTGAGAACTTTTTATCTTTAAGAACACTTGCGATATCTTCAACGCTATCAAGTATTACAGGATTATAATAAGGCAACAAAGGAATTGCAATTTTAAAGCAAAATTGAAAAATACGACAATAAATTTTAACTAATCTATTCATATTCCATTCCCTCTTAAAATCTATTATAAAACAAAAATAGACATTTTTAATATGTCCATTTTTGTCGCAATCGTTATTTATATTATAAATATGAAACTTAATTATTTTTCAAACATTCTTCCAAGTACAACTTGTACTCTTCCTTGAGTGCTTTTGGGGCAAGGATACGGCAATTAGCTCCCCACTTAAACACATGCCACATAATTTCCTTGCTTCCACTTGCTTTGAAAGAGACGGTCACACTTCCGTCTTTTTCTTCTTTTATTTTTTGAGTTGGGTGAAAATTATATTGGCTTGCATCTTGAGCAATTTCTTTTGAAAAAGAAAGTTTTACATCTAAGACTTCACCGTGATAAACCCCAAATGAAATATTTGTATATTCTTGCAGATTAAAATCACCTTTTTCAAAGGTTTTATCTGTTGATTTCAATCCTTCAAATTTATGCAATAAGTAATTATAAATCCCATTACCTTTTGCTTTTTCTCTCGCAACAAGATAAATTTTATCACCATAAATCAAACCTAAAGGTTCAAGCAACCTCTCTTTATTGTGATAAATACCTTTTACCATTTTTGAATTTTTAAGTGAATCACGAATAACATCAATAACTCCTAAATCAATTTTATATTGCGGAGTCTGACGAACTGCATAGCCTTCAGTTTGCAGATATAAATCTATATTGTTTTCAACTATATCCATATTTTTTCTATTTAAAGATTTAATTTTTTCAACAGTTTTAGATAGTTCTGCCTTCATTTCTTTATTCGTAGTACGGCGTTGAAGTTGTTCAAT
>CAZNLZ010000167.1:0-3882 GCA_964574225.1 uncultured Muribaculaceae bacterium
GGAAACGCTAATTCTAATTCCATTATTTATTTCCTCCTGAATGTTGTTCAATTTTGTTTTTAACCCAATTAGAAAATACCTTTAATGGTGTTCGGGTTATCGCCAAAGCATAAGCCTCAACATTTTTTGTTATAATACTTCCAGCTGCTACTGACGCATGTTCTTCAATTGTAACAGGTGCAACCAATACAGAATTTGAACCAGTATTAGCTCCATCTTTAATAATAGTTTTGCTTTTAACTTTTGTAATTGGATTATAATTTGCTGTAATTGTACCAGCACCAATATTTACCTTAGAACCAAGCTCAGCATCGCCAATATAACTTAAATGCGAAACATTTGTATTATCTTTAATTACTGATTTTTTAACTTCTACAAAATTACCAATTCTTACATTGTTACCAATTGTCGCACCATCACGTATGTGTGCAAATGGACCAATCTTACAATTTTTACCAATTGTATTTTTCCCAGTTATATAAACATTTGGAAGAATTAAAGTATCAGCACCAATTGTTGTTTCAGGAGAAATAAAAGTTGTGTCAGGATCAACAACTTGTACACCTTCCTCCATTAAGCGAATAACTGATTTTTTGTTTAAAATCTTTGTAGCCTCAGCTAACTGAACTTTTGAATTAATACCAAATATTTCTTCATTATTTTCCAAAATATATGATTGAACAGTTAAGTGCTTTTCAACAGCCCATTTAACTATATCGGTTAAATAATATTCACCTTGTGCATTATTGTTTTGAAGCGAACCAAATGCAGAAGAAACTGTTTTCCAATTAATACAATAAATACCAGCATTAACTTCTTTTACAGCCTTTTGTTCCGGTGTTGCATCTTTTTCTTCTACAATTGCAACAAACTTATTATTTTTATCACGAACAATTCTGCCGTAGTTTTTTGGATTATCAAAAATAGCAGACATAACTGTTAAATCAGCATGGTTATTATCATGAAAATCTATAAAGTCTTTTAAAGTTTGTGCTGTAATTAATGGAGTATCACCACAAACAACAACAACATATCCATCAAAATTATTCAAAAACGGAGTTGCTTTATTAACTGCGTCACCTGTTCCTAATTGAGGTGCTTGGAGGATACATTTTGAATTTTCGTAATTATCGCAAACATGCTTTTCAACTTTTTCTGCTTCATGACCAACAATTACAAAATTTTCATCAATATAGCCTGTGTTATTTACAGCATCAATAACATAAGAAAGTAATGATTTATTGAAGATTGTATGCAAAACCTTTGGAAGTTCAGACTTCATTCTTGTGCCTTTACCAGCGGCAAGAATAACAGATTTTACTTTTTTATTTAGCATACATTCCAGTCTTTCTTCAAATCTATAATTCTATTTTACATAAAAATTAAAACATGGTCTCTTAAATACTATTATTTTTGATAAAAATTAATATATTTAGCAATTTTGTATTAAAAATTGTTTTTATATAAATAAGGTTAGTGAATGGGTGGTCTTTTTATGGTTAATTCTGTTAGTGTAGCAAACTATTATACTGGGTATGACAAAGTAAAATATCCTCAAGAAGTAAAAGAAACAAATATTTTTTCAACATCAAATTATCAAACTTCTCCAGCAGGAGATACAGTATCCTTTTCCGGTACAGAAGAAGAAAAAAAATGCAATGTTGATGATTTGAAAGCAGAATATGAAGCAATACAAAAAGAACAAGGTATTGTAGGTAAAGCGTGGAACGGAATTAAAAACGCATTACCATTTTTATCAAAAATTGGCTGTAAAGGTTCAAAAGAAATCGAAGAAATTATAGCAAAAGCCGAAAATGGAGAGATTAGTGCTGATGAAGCAAAAGCCGAAATTGAAAAATACAAGAAAAACCAAGAATCTGGAACAGAGACAGCACTTAACACTGCAACAGCAGCTATCGCCACAGTTGCGTGCGTACTAGCTGGTCCTGTTGGCTGGGCAACTCTTGCTGTTGGGGTAGGAGCAGGAATAGTAAGTAGAGTTGCACTTGGTGCAACAGAAGCAGCAACAAACGAAGTTGAAGGTGACTACACTGGAAAAGATGTTGCCGAAGATGCTGGCAAAGGTGCAGTAATTGGGTTTATCAGTGCAGGTTTTAAAGCACTTGGACTAAAAGGTGGAAAAGGCTTCATAATTAGGGAAGCGCTGGATGCAGATAAAAAAGCTCTTGGTGCCGTTAACAAAGGGTTTATACTTGCAAGGGGTCTAAAAGCATAACAATAAATAACAATATTATAAAAAAGCGGAAGTTCTTTCCGCTTTTTTGCTATACTAAATTAGTAATAACCATGTCTTAAGAAAGGACATTTTCATGAAAAACACGGTAGTTGTAGGCGCACAATGGGGCGACGAGGGAAAAGCAAAAATTACTGACTTATTAGCAGAATATGCTGACGTAATTATTAGATACCAAGGTGGATGTAATGCTGGTCATACAGTTGTTGCAAATAATGAAACTTACAAATTCCACTTAATACCATCAGGCGTTTTATACGATAATAAATTCTGTTTCATTGCGGCAGGAACGGTAATTCATCCAGAAACATTTTTGAAAGAAACTCAAGAATTAATAGATAGAGGCGTAAATTTATCAACATTAAAAATCAGCCCTCTTGCTTCAATTACACTTCCATATCATATTGATATTGATGGAATTAGCGAACAAACTTCTGGCAAAGATAAAATTGGTACAACAAAAAAAGGTATTGGACCAACATATTCAGATAAAATCGGAAGATACGGTTTGAAAATTCAAGATTTATATGATGAAGAACTTTTAAACGCAAGATTAGACGCTATTCTTCCATTAAAAAATAAAATGTTAGAAAAAGTATTTAACTCAAAAACATATTCAAAAGAAAAAATGCTTGAGTATTGCAAAAAATATGCTGAAATTTTCCGTCCTTATGTTTGCGACGAATGGGTAGGAGAATTATCAAGCGCACTAAAAGAAGATAAGAAAATCTTATTTGAAGGCGCACAAGGAATTATGCTTGATATCGATTATGGAACATACCCTTATGTTACAAGTTCAAACCCAATTGGTGGCGGAGCTGCAACTGGTAGCGGTATTGGACCAACACATATTGAAAACGTTATTGGTGTAACAAAAGCTTATGTAACAAGAGTTGGCGAAGGTCCATTCATGACTGAACTACTTGATGAAACTGGCGAAAGAATCAGAACAATTGGCGGAGAATTTGGTACAACAACAGGCCGTCCAAGACGTTGCGGTTGGTTCGACGCTGTACTATCAAGATATTGCGTTCTTGTTGGAGGTTTAACAGAAATGGCAATTACAAAACTTGATGTGTTTGATACATTTGATGAATTAAAAGTTTGTGTTGCATACAAAGACACAAGAAATGGAAAAATTTATAAAGACTATCCAACAAACATAAACATGCACAAATATTTAGAACCAGTTTATGAAACATACAAAGGCTGGAAGGAAGATATTTCAAAAGCAAAATCAATGGATGAACTTCCAGAAAATGCAAAAGCATACTTAAATAAATTAGAAGAACTTGTTGGAATTCCAATTAAAATAGTAAGTGTTGGACCAGATAGATAACAAACAATAATATTAGAAAATCCATTCAAATAATAATAAAAAAAGAGATACTGAAAAATGTATCTCTTTTTTTGAACTTTTTTATTTTTAATTCGTTTTATAAAACAAGAGGAATCAGAGGACGAAAACACTTTACCTTATATCGTTCCATACTACTTATTATTTATTCCATAATAGAGAACTCTCGGTGACTTTTATAAGTCACTTTTTTATTGTAAAAAAATTTTAAATCAACCTATTGACTCTAAAATATGTTCTTGGTAATTTAATAGAGAAGTTAGACAAACGC
>CAZNLZ010000168.1:0-3868 GCA_964574225.1 uncultured Muribaculaceae bacterium
GTAAAATCACATCTTCAGGTTGTGCAGGTTGTGGATATGATGCAACAGGTAAAGTAATCTTAATCAACCCAAACGGTGTTTTATTCGGTGATGGCGCTAATGTTAACTTAAACTCTTTCACAGTATCAACATTTGATGGTGTTTTTGATAAAGATACAAACACAATGAAATTTGATAGAAATGGTCAAACTTCTGACTATGGTATCTTAGTTTTAGAAGGTGCTCAAATTCATGGTGACAAAGGTGTTAACTTAATTTCTGACAGCGTAGCTCAATATGCTGGTTCAAAAATTACAACAAATATTGCTCCAAATGCAAATGGTAATACAGCTTCATTAGGTAAAGTAAAAATTGTTACTTCTGATGGTGTTAACTTTGCATATTATAACAACGGTGCTGTAAAAGGTATCGATGGCGTAACTACTTCAGCAGATAAAATGACAATTGCTTTAAATGGTGAAATCACTGCTGGTAATATCGACGTTAGAAATTATTCAAATAATGCTGACAGCCAAATTAATTTAAATGGTGCAACTTTAAAAGCTGTTAAAGCTGTATCTGGTAACGATGGTAACATCTGGTTAACAGCATTAAATAACATTATTGTAGATAAAGCAAAATTAGAAACAACAAACTATTCAGCTGATGCAGCTGCTGTAGATAAAGGAAACATTGAAATTCTTGCTGGTAAAAAAGTTTCAGTTTCTGGTTCTGATATCGATGCAGTTGGAAAAGTTAGTTTATCATCAGATGCATATGATGTTGTAATTGATAGTACAACAATTGATACAGCAAAAGATGTTACAGTAAAAGCGGCAAATATTGCTTCAATCCAAAATGGTTCAGCAGTTACAGCTAAAAACTTAACAATGAATGCTGGTTCTAGAGCTCAAGTTGTAGGTTCTGGTGTTGGTGCTGATGATATCGTTATCACAGGTTCTGATGTTTGGACAAACAACGCAAACTTAAAAGCTAACAACAACATCACAGCTACAGCAACAAAAGGTTATGTATTAGCTGATGCAACAACAGTTCAAGCTAAAAAAGTAACTTTAGATGCAGCTACAGATGTTCAAGGTTCAATTGATACAAAAGAAAGCCAAACAAATATTAAAGCTGGTAACAACATTGATGTAACTCTTGCAAATGTTGGTAACAGAAACAATGGTTTAGTTGCTCAAGCTGGTAAAAATGTAACAATTACAACAGATGGCACATTATCAGTATCTAAATTAGTTGCAGAAAATGGTGATATGACAATTACAGCTGACAAAGTTATTGCTGGTCTTCCATATACATCAGAAGAAAAAATTCCTAACGGTGATGCAAGCGAACGTTCTTATATCTACGTAAAAAATGGTACATTTACTTCAAACACAGCTAACGACAGATACACAGTTTCTGATTCAGATACAATTACAGCTGATGGCAAATACGAACAAAGACACCATATCGAATATGGTAACGGTGCAGAAAAAATCTTATTAATCACAAATAGACCATATGTTGCACCTCCAGTAGTTGTTCCTACCCCAGAAGTTGAAGTTGATGTTGATGACCAACAAGCATCTATGTTAAACAAATTACCTCGTCAACCTCAATCAATGAACAACGTGACAAATATCGCAGACGGTAGAACAACATTTGTAGATGTGTTCGCGGCAGCTAGTCAAATTGAAATCGTTGAAGACGAAGAAGAATAATTTACAATAAAATCCAAATACAAGAAAAGAGGCTGTAAAAAGCCTCTTTTTTATTTGACTTAATCCCTTCTTCTACGATAACATTATATTATTACGAGAGGGGATTTTGCATGAAAATAAAGCTTTTTGGTTTAGTTGTTATTTTATCTTTTTGCAATATGGCATTTGCTGATTCTGTGATTGAAAGAAGAACAATTCCAAGACGTAGTGCTATTCAATCTACAAATATGGTTTTTACTTCTACACCTGAAAAACCAGCTTATAATGTTTATAATTCAGCTATATCTGAAATTCAGAGTAAAATTTCTCAAAATCCTGAAGATTATTCATATTATCCTGCATTAATCGAACTATATATAAAGTCAAATCAGCATAAACAGGCATATGAAGAGCTTGTTTTCTTAAATAATTTGGCTATGAAAAATAAACTCTCATCTAAAGATATAAAAGCAGTTGATGAACTTAGAACAATGTTATCAAAATCTGTAAGATATGAAAGAAATTTGTTTTGGTTATATATAAATCTTGCTATGACAAATTTAATTATGCAAGATTCTGAAGATGCAAAACAATGTATTATTTCTGCTTCAAGAAATATTTCTGATGCGCAAATTTTAGTTGATGCATTAGGAAAAGTTTTTGATTTTACAGGTGATTATAATTCTGCCATTCAAACAATAGATAAGATTTTGCTTTCAAATCCTTCAAATGTTGAATTGAGAAAACACAAAGCGAATTATTTAGTTCAGATTGGTAAAACAGATGAAGCTACAAAAGAACTGGGTCAAGTTCTTCTTATTCAACCTAATGATAATGATGCTAAATATTCAATGTTGAAGTTGTTAACAGACCAGTCTGCCAACGAAAAAGACATTTTAAAGAAATTATATCCAAATCAAGTTGTTGATTATCAAAAAGCATATATGGATATTGCTGAGTTATTTATGCAGAATAATAATTTAAATTTTGCAAAAGAATATGCTGCAAAGCTTGTTAAAAAATATCCTGAAAATGCAAACGGTTACATTCTTCTTTCTGAAATTTATAAAAAAGAAGGCAATTTAAAAGATTCAATTGAGGCTTTATCTTATGTTCGTGATAAAGCTGATAATAATGAACAGATTTCAAAGTATAATGTTCTTCTTGCGAAACTTTCTGACCAGCCAGTAAAAGAAGCAGATTCACTTATGAATAATGGGTTGTATGCTCAGGCATTGAATGTTTTAGAATCTTCTGATCAAAATAATTTATATGTTATTTTAGGAATGGCGAGGGCTAATTATTTCTTAGAAAATAAACAAACTTCATTTGAATTATTAAATAAGGCTATGAGTCTGTATCCGAATAATCCAGACGTATTTTATTATTTTGCATATATCTTCTATAATGAAGGAGACATTGACAGTGCAAGAAACTATCTTTCACAGGCATTTAAAATTAATCCAGAACATAAATTTTCACATGCATTGTTAGATGTGTTGAATAAGGTAGATTCTGATAAATACGTAGGGCAAATAATTTCTTCTTTTGAAGCACAAAACTATGATGAATCTATGCGTTTAATAAATGAAGCTTTAAAAATAAACAAAAAAGATTCTGGTTTGTATTATTATCAAGGATTGACTTATATAGCTATGAACAATTATGCGGCGGCGACTGCTCCATTATATAAAGCAATTGATTTAGATAAAAATAATACTTTAGCATATTTTTATTTGGGATTAGCTTTTGATAATCTATCCGAGCCTGATAATGCGTTAGCTTATTATAGAAAATTTATTGAACTTTTACCAAACGATGATTATGGTGAAAGTGAAAAATTAAACTATGCAAAATCTAGGATTGAAAAGCTTTCTAAATAGCAAAAATATAATTTACAATATTTGTAATACATGTACTACTTTGTTATCATAAAAGAATGGATATCTTTAAGACATTTGAAATATTCTTGGCAGCTCCGATGAGCATAATCCAAAAAAGAAACATCAAGATTATGCACGTTGAAACAAATATTTTTGCACAGAATTTGCCTGTGGATATTAGTTTTGATGACGATATTCAGCTAACAGTTTATAATAATCCTAAAGTTTATAAGCTTTTATCAAGTGTAATACATAAAAAAAGATTAAAAGATGAGAATAACAAAAGCAAAGTTTCTAACAAGC
>CAZNLZ010000169.1:0-3833 GCA_964574225.1 uncultured Muribaculaceae bacterium
GAGAAATTAACCAGTCACGTAATCTATATTGAACTTTTGCTTCACCAAATCCGCCAGCAACCGCTTTATCAATGATAGCTTGTTTTGCTTTTTCATTATCAATTCCATCACAATCGCCAGAATTTACTAATACCCCTTTTTCTGTGTATGCTTCTTTTAATTCTGTAAATGGTGCTTCTGGATTTTGGATAACGATTTTAATTGGTAAATTGTATTTAGTTGCAAAAGCAAAGTCTCTTTCATCGTGTGCAGGTACTGCCATAACAGCTCCTGTTCCATACTCTGCTAATGCATAATCTGCTGTCCAGATTGGGAACTCTTCGCCATTTAATGGGTTAATTAAGTGAGTTCCTAAAGGAACACCTGTTTTTGGTCTTTCTGTTGAAAGTCTTTCAATTTCAGACATTTTTCTTGCATTTTGTCTGTATTCTTCAACTGCTGCTTTATTTTCGGCAGTAGTTAATTTTTCAATATCTTTGTATTCTGGTGCTACAACAAGGTATGTAATACCATAAGCTGTATCTGGTCTTGTTGTATAAACAGGAACTTCAAGCCCTTCAATTTCTTTAACTTTAAATCTTAAAATAGCACCTTGAGAACGGTCAATCCAGTTCTTTTGCATTGTTTTTACGCTATCTGGCCAACCTTCTAATAGTTTAATATCATCAAGAAGTTCTTGTGCGTAATCTGTAATTTTTAAGAACCATTGTGATAAGTATTTTTTCTCTACTTCGCTATCGCATCTCCAGCATTTACCGTCGATAACCTGTTCGTTAGCAAGTACTGTTGCACAGTCATTACACCAGTTTACAGCAGCTTCTTTTTTATATGCTAAACCCTTTTTGAACATTTGAATAAAGAAGTATTGAGTCCATTTGTAGTATTCTGGTAAGCAAGTTGTAACTTCTCTATCCCAGTCAACCATAAGACCAAGTTCTTTTAGCTGTTGTTTCATGTATGCAATGTTATCAAGTGTCCATTTTTTAGGGTTTGCACCGTGTTGAATTGCTGCATTTTCAGCAGGAAGTCCAAAGCTATCCCAGCCCATTGGGTGAAGAACATTAAATCCATTCATTCTTTTATAACGAGCAATTACGTCAGAAATAGTGTAGTTTCTAACGTGACCCATATGAAGTTTTCCAGATGGGTATGGAAGCATTGATAAGATATAGTATTTTTCTTTATCTGTATCGTTATAAACTTTGTTTAGCTGTGTTTCATCCCAGCGTTTTTGCCATTTTTTTTCAATTTCTTGTGGAAAATATCTTTCGTTAATCACAATAACTCTCCCTACTGTTTCTTATGATTAAATTATAATCTAAACATAGAAAAGAGTTAATTTTTTGTATATTTGTTAAAGCTAATCTTTAAATCTATCAGGAAATAGTGCTTTTAATTTTATTGGAATTTGAGTTGGTGAAATTATTATATCCCAAAGTCCCATAATTTCTGAGAATTTGATTGTTTCTGGAATTGTACCAAGCTCTTTACTTATTTCATCATAGCTTTTTATTTGTTCACCCTCAAAACCATATCTCATAAATATAACTTTTTTTCTGAATGAATTTATTAATTTATCTTTGTTTATTAATTCTATAATTTTCTTTCTTCTACCTTTTCTTGCTATTATTTCGTCAAGTGAAGTATCATCTTCTTCATTTTTTATTGTTTCAATCGAAATTGGCTTTTCTTGAGATTCTTTTTTTAAAAGTTCTTCTAATGCATTATTTATAGATGCGTTTGCACTTTCTTCAAAATTAAAATCTGGTATATTATCTGTATCTTCTAGTTCTTTTTTTACATCATTACCAGTTTCTACAACAGCTAGCATTGCAGTTTGTATTACTTCATCTTCGTCAATTTCTGGATGTGATTTTGAAAATTCACTTGCTGTTTCAATTGCATTTGGAATGAATGATTCAATCATTATGTTTATTGAATCTGTTTTATCTTTTGCTTGTTTTGCTCTTTGGAAAGTGTCTTGTAATGGCTCAATTCTTATTTCATCATAATTATAGCTAGTACCTGTTATTTTATTGGTACTATGATTGTTATTGTTTCTTCTTGTGCCAAAAGATATTGTATTTAAGGTTATTTTCATTTTTCTTTTTTTTAATATTAACTCTAAATGCAAAATTCATGTCATTTGTTTCAAAATAATTTAGTTATTGTTACAATTATTTTGTTATGAAAATTTCAAATTCATTATCATTGGTTAGTTTTAATAAAAGATTGGTTGCTAATTGTTCTGTTATCAAAAAGGACAATACAAAGGTGCCTTGTTCAATTTATGACTTAAACCAACAGGATGATTCTGATTATTTTGAAAAAATTCCTAATAAATCTGATTGGAATGGTGCTCGATATTTGTGTTACTTGAAGGAAGATTTATCAGAGCTTGATGATAAACCTGATAGAATGGTTTATTCTTTAGAAACGCAAGATGGTGATTGTCTTGGTTATTCTGAAATTTCATATGGAAAAAATTCAAATGAAATTTTATTTCTAGAAACTGTTCCTACTGAAAATTTTTCTTCTAGGGAAAAATCATCTTTTAAATATATTGGAGAAACTTTATTATCATTTTTAGTTAAACAATCAAAGCTGCAAAAGGTTAAAAGTATTGAACTTCAAGCAACAGTTGCGTCAATAAATTTCTATAAAGATAAATGTTTTTTTAGAGTTCCTAAAAAAGAAGTTGACCCACTTTATCTGACCAAAAATGATTTTTCTAAATTAATTAAACAGAATGAAAGACATACAAAATCAACTATTGAATTAGTTGGATAAGTTCTTTTATATCAATTTTTAAGCAATCTAATTTTTCGCAAGTTGTTTGCCTTTTCGCCCAAAGACAAGGTCTGCAGTCTGCGTTATTTTTTAGTGCTATGAATTTCTCTGATTTCGGTAAAAGAGTTTCATCATCAGTTGGGCCAAAAACAGCAATTGTTTTTGTACTTGTTGCAACTCCAATGTGCATTGGTGCTGAATCTGAACATATAAGTATTTCTGAACTTTTTATAAGTTTAACTAAATCAAATATATTTTTTGTTTTTCCAAACATATCAATAAAATTAGTTAAATCTTCATTTTTAAGTTCTTCTCTAATTTCTTCAATACATTCTGCATCATCTGGACCACCTGCTAAATATACGGTTTTGCCTTCTTTTAAAAGCAATTTAACAACATTTGCCCATTCTTTTGAATTAAATGATTTTATGATGTCTTTTTGAATACTTATTTTGCTTACCCCAGGATGAACCAAAATAGAATTAGGATTTTTTTCTATCTCTTCAACTTCTATGCAAGGTAGTTCAAATTCGCCATTTGTAATCGGTTTAACTAAGTCAAAATACATCATTGACGCATATTGATTTTTGTTTAATCCAACTGCATGTGTTAGAAATTTTTTTGCTAATGATGAAGTATTATATCCAACTCTTGTTTTTATCCCTGTAAAGAATAATAGTGGTGCAATTAGCGCATTTCCACCTGCTGAAACAACCAAATCATATCTTCCAAATAATGCTTTAAAGTATAATTTAAGCATTTCAATATATTTGTTTTTTGTTTTTATATCAATGCAAAAATGAGAGTCTAATAAGTTTGTTAGCTTAACAAAAGTACTACTTCTCCCCTCTAAACATAGTGTTATTTTTGCGTTTGGATAGTTTTTTCTTAAATTCTGAATTACTGGCATAAATAGGATTTCATCACCTATTCCGCCAAAATTTATAAGCAAAATATTTTTGTAAGAATTCATATTAGAATGGTTTTGTTTGATTTAATTTTTTTCTTAATTCTCTGAAACGAGCAATATCTTCTTGTGCTTT
>CAZNLZ010000170.1:0-3814 GCA_964574225.1 uncultured Muribaculaceae bacterium
TTTATTGCTGCTGGACTATTTACAAGAGCAATTTATTTTAATTATGGTGTTAATTCTGTTACAAGGTCTTAAGAGGTAAGAAGTATGTTTAATTTTCTTTTCAAAAAAGAAGCAAAAATTAGTAAATCTGAAATTCTAAAAAAGAACTACGGAATAATTAAAGATTTATACGCAAAAGAAACTGTTTCTTTTGAAAGAAAAGAAGAATTAGGTGCTTTAATTGAAAAATATGGCTATCTGCCATATTCACAAGCAAAAGCAATTAACGAACTAACACCTTCTGAAGTTATCTTCTGCCTTGAAAAGAAATTAGAACTTAACGAAACAATTAAAGATAATGAATTAACATTTAAAGAAGATGAAATAAGTGCAGTTAAAAGAGTCGGATACAAAGATGCCGACTGGATAAAAAAAGAACAACACGACGTTAAATTTATAAACTTAGCAGCGCTTGGCGATGGCTCAATAGATGATTCACCAGCAACCTTTCTTGATTGGCTTCGTCAAATTGTTGTTCTACCAAGTGGTAATTTAGATAAAGGAATTTTATCAACAACTATATATTTAGTACCATTTCATCCTCGTGACTTTGGAAATGCGTACTTAACAGCCTCAACAGAAGAAGTTAGTGAAAAAATTACAGATGACGAAGTGAAAGCAGCTGGCATTTGTGCAAAAGAACAGATAAAATTATTTATTTCTTTAGCACAATTAGCAGGTCACCCTGTTGTATATGATGTTTTCCCTCAAACTGGTAGATTTTCAAAAACAATTTTAGCGCACCCAGAGCTAGTTCGTTGGTTAGACGTTAAATTTTTAACAGAAGAAATTTCAAAATCTTTGAATTTTGTTGCAATAAAATTATCAACAGAATATGACGAAGATGACGTTACAATCGTAAGAAACATATATAAAACAACTTTAAAAAGTGGTTCTATTGATTTAGCTGCAGAATTCAAGCCAATATATAATCGTTTTAGAGATGAGTTAGAAGAAAAGAAAAAAGAGCTTTCTAACTATATGACAAAAAAAGACGAGCAAAAAAAGCTTGTTAAAAGAGTCAAAAAAATAATTGAAGACATTGAAGGTGTTAAATTCAGCAAAATAAAAACTGATTCAGACATCAAAAAAAGAGGCGAAATAATCGGCGCACTTATGAACGAAGGATTATGGACACTTCCTGACGGAGCTTGGTGTTCAAGTGGAATACCAATATTTGAAAAAATGTCAGAATGCGGTTCATACCCTGTATTTAGACACTACAATGCAAAAGGTCTTGATGTTTCTAAATATGCAGATTCAGACTGTCTTGCACCATTTTACTTTGTATATTTAGAAAATGGTGAATACAACCTTCCTGTAATCAATTTTTATATTGATTATCTACAAAAACTTCAAGATGATTATAACTTTGATGGTTTTAGAATGACTCATTCAGACTTTGTTGTTGATGAAATGAGCGAACAAAATCTACGTCCAATAAGTTATCGTGCACCTAGATTTTTACTTAAAAAAGCTAATGAAATATTAAAATCAAGAATTCCTCATTTTGCATCAATGGCAGAATACAGACTATGGGGTTCAAGATTTAAGGAATATCATCAAGATATGGGCTTTGATATTCTTTGGGGGAACGATACAAAAACAGATTACGAAAAAATCCCAGCTGAAGTTATAAACGATAATAGAGAACTTCAAGATTACAACAGTGGCGTAATCAAAAATGATTTGCTTTCAATTTTAAAAACATACAACAACCACGACGGAGATTTCAGAACAGTTAACCGCTATCTTGGATTAATGGATAGAGATGAGGCAATGTTCAAATGGTTTAAGTTTAAATTCTTGCCAGCGGGCAAACTTGCAAGCCGTCCTTGTATGTACGTTGATGGCGACGAATCTTTTTCTAAAGACGGAATTGAAGCTACAATTCAAGATGAAGTTTCTCTAATCAGAAATGATGATGAAGCTTTCTATGCAAAATTTGATGCTATAAGAAGATTTGCAATCAATAACGAATTAACTCTTGACGGTGAAGCACAGATTATAACAGAACAAAAAAATGGTTTTGTAAGCTGGATGATTTCTAAAGAAACCGTTAAAGAATGTTTGATTATTGTAGCAAACTATTTGCCATCAAATGAAAAAATGTTAAAACAAAATTCTGATGGAACAATGGAATATACAATAAAAACTAATAACGCAATTAAAGGCAAGAAAATTGAAATTCCAGGTGATTTTACTTTAGCTTGTGAATATGTTTGGGAAGAAGATAAAAAAGACTTTGTTGAACATTATTCTGAACCAAATGTAAAAACCATTGAAGCGTTTGAGTTAGAACCATCAACATTTAGAATATTTAAAATAAAGAGATAACAATGGATAAATTAACACTAAGACAAAAAATCTCACAAATGTTTATAACAGGGTTTACTGGACAAAATATTGTTTTCAATAGAAACTTTATAAACCTTGTTGAAAACGGTCTTGGTGGTGTTATCTTTTTCTCTCATAACATCTCTGGGGAAAAACAATTTAGAGAATTAATTTCCAATATAAATGAAAAATCTTCTATTCCTATGTTTTTTAGCATAGACCAAGAAGGTGGACGAGTTGAGAGAACAGAAAAAATTCATGGTGGAAAGAAATATTTAAGCGCAAAAAACGCTTATGAAATGGGGCTTTCATATCTTCAAAACCAGACAAAAGAAATAGCTCTTGAATTAAAAGGCTACGGTATAAATATGAATTTTGCACCTGTGTTAGACGTAAATACAAACAAAGACAACCCAATTATTGGGGAACGCGCTTTTTCATCTAATGCTGATGATGTTATTGCTGGTGCAAAAGTTGTAATTAAAGAATATGAAAAATACGGAATAATTACAGTTGGAAAACATTTTCCAGGACACGGAGATGCAAGTGCTGATTCTCACAAAACTTTGCCAACAATTAATTTATCAAAAGAAGAAATACAAGAACATCTAAAACCCTTTGCAGAAGCAATAAAAATAGGTTTACCTGCAATTATGGCAGCACATGTTTTATATCCTTCATTAGATGAAAATGAAAATCCTGCTTCTATTTCAAAGAAAATTCTAACTGATTTACTAATAAATAAAATGAGTTTTAATGGATTAATAATTACAGATGATATGGAAATGAATGGCATTAAAGGTTTTACAAGATTAGAAGCCTGTATAAAAGCGATTAATGCTGGTGTAAATATGTTTATTTATCGTGACACAACAAAAGAAATTATCGAATTAATTGAAAAACTTGAGAAAGCAGTGATTGAAGGCATTATTCCAGAAGAGAAAATTGATAATTCCTTTGAAAAAATCATTAATTTAAAACGCCAATATGGCATAATCCGCTAAGGGATAATTTTTTTCATAATCTCAACCAAAATATAAAAAACGGAGGAGATATGAGAAAAATTTTTATTTTGACCTTAATTTTCATAAATACATTTAACCTTGCATTTGCGCAAGAACTTGTTTTATCAGATAGAATTCGAGAAGCAAGGGAAGCCGCAAAGAAACAAGAAATTAAAGAAAAAGTAAATAATATAAAACCTGTAAATATAAAAGAAGAAGAAATTTTACATAAGCAAATTGAAGATAAAAGTATTAGTCAAAATAATAATACAGAAAGGTTGCATTTTCATAACTAATGTTATAGATAGCTGAAAACTATCAACCTTTCAATGCAGCCATATATGGAGTTTCGTAAATTCACTTACTGAAACAACATCGGGCAAGCTCTGTTTGAGCGAAGCGAGTTAGCGCAGCTTTGGTTGAAGTTAGTGAAA
>CAZNLZ010000171.1:0-3755 GCA_964574225.1 uncultured Muribaculaceae bacterium
CTGTTGACGGTCGTATTAAAGTTAGAATGAAAGAAGCACAAGAAGCATTAAAAGACTGCTGTTCTTGTGGATGTTCACTATAATAAGTTAATACTTAATAATAAAAGAAAACCTCTGAATTAACTTTCAGAGGTTTTTTATTATTCAATCAAGGTGAATTTTATTTTAAATTCATTAATTTCCCTGACGAAGAGCATTTCGGGGTGCTCTAAACTTTTATACATAACCATAATTTGGTCATCATTTGAATTTGTGCAATTTATAACATCTTCGCGAATTACTTCGTAGATGTTTCCATTTTTATTATTTCTATACTTTTTGGAAGACATAAATATACTCATGTTTAAAGATATAAAAGCCACCATTTAATGCACGGTAACGCCATAGATTTGCTGTTTTACCTTTCGCTCTTTCGTTACCTTCCATATTTTTTACAATAACGGCCTTCATTTTAAATCCAATTTCACGCATTTTTGCAGCGCAATCTGCACCAAGCGGAACAATTTCTCCATTTGCATATTTATCACCAATAATTAATGCGGCAAATCTGCCTTTTTCAAGCATATCGTAGCCATTTTTTGCAACTTTTTTGAATAAGTCATAAAATTCTTCTGTAGTTGCACAATTTGATAAATCTTCTTTTCTATCTGAAAACTTGATAATATCATCATAAGGTGGATGAAGCACTAAAAACTGTGCTTTATCACGTCTCATAACATCAAGTCTAGCTTGAATTTTTTCTTGAACTGTATCAGATGCGCTATCTTCGCAAATAATATTTACATCAGTAACTAATTCTTTTTTAGAAAATTTATTGCTAACAATTTCAACTTGTTCTGGTTTTAATTCAACACCAATACATCTTCTACCCATATTCAAAGCTTCAATTGCACTTGTGCCTGAACCTAAAAACATATCAAGAACAACATCGCCTTTTTGAGTAAAACGTTCATATAACTGTTGAGCTATTTGAGGAATATAATTTCCGTGATAGTCATTAGAGTGACCATGAGAACGATCTCTTGACTCAAATTCCCACCAAGTATCTGTTTTAATATGGCTATAATCTTTCCAACTATTTAAATCAATATCGCTATAAGGTTTTGTTTTTACCTCTTTTACAACTCGCAAATCAGGCTTCTGCTCTTGTATTTTAACCTTTTTTGCATTACTTAATCTTGCCATACATTTCCCCAAATGTTTACTATATTTATTTGTTTAGTATATTAAAATTCGTTTAATTTGATATCGTACAAATTGATGATTTAGCAATAAACTTGAAAAAAAACAAAAAACTTCTAAAATAGAAACAAAAGGTTATCAACAATGAAAAATTTAGCAAGATATAACAACATAGAATACTTTATGCCGTTTCTTTTCTGCAATGACTTGTTTATACCTGTCTTACATAAACTTTTTGAAAACGACATAAATCCAATAAAGTATGTTTATGGTGCACCTTTTTGCGAATGGGGATTAGGCACAAGAAAATCTGTTTTTAAATTAGACAACTTAAACTTTGTTGAAAAGTACTTTGAAAAATTAAAGACGCAATACAATGTTACTCCAACATTGACCTTTACCAACTTAAATATAAAAGATAAATTAAATGATGATTATTGCAATAAATTGCTTGATATAGCATACTCTTTTGACTCTAGATTTATTGTATCTACAGATGAACTATATAATCATATCAAATCACGTTACCCAGAAGCAAAAATGCATAGTTCAGTTGTAATGGCAAATTTTAAAAGAGCAATAGAAAAAGATTTTAATGAAACAGAATTTTATAACAGAATGCTTGATAAATGTGAAGTTATTGTTGTTCGTCCTGAATACATAATAGATAACACTAATAATATTGATAAATTAATTTCTGATATATCAAGGATTGAAGTTTTAATAAATTCAGATTGCCAATATAATTGTCCTAATTTTCGAGAACATTATAAATTTATAGAAGATCTTGATAAAGATGAAAAACTAAAAAACAAAAAATATAATAATCAAGAATTTAGTTTATGTCCTAGAAACGGAAATAATTACAGAGGCGTGTATTTAACAAATGAACAAGTTGAAAAAATTATAGAACTTGGAGTTAAAAAAATAAAATTACAAGGACGTGGGCTACCATTTTCTTTCCTATTTAACGAACTTTACAAAACTTTCTTCAACAATGAATATTCACAAGAAGAATTAAGAAATAGAGTCGATAAAATATGTGCTGAAATGCTACAACTCGAGAGAAAAACTTCATTACTTATAGTTTAAATCTCGGTAATATAACAAATTCCCTTTAACTTGTTGTTCAATTACAAGTGTATTGTTACGAACAAAGATACAAACTTGAAAAAAATCCAAAAACCCTTAAAATAAATAAAATACAGTATATAAATGATGCCAAAATGTGGACAAAAATTATATTGTAATCTTAGGGATAAAAGATTAGGGTAAATATGACAGTTAAACAACCTGAGGAAAAGCTAATATTATCAGACAAAACCAGCCTTTTTGCTGATTATAGTTGGTATTATTCTAATTTTTATCTCGAAACAAAAAAAGCAATTGAAGAATTTTTCCAAAAAGAATTCAATGTCCGTTTTATGGGAATTGCTGGTGCAGATAATGTTCTGTTTTACGGTGATGAATATTTTGTTAACAAAGTACCAGTTACAAAAAATGGTGATTTTAAAATAAAATTATCATCTAGCGTCGTTTCTTGCTTACTAGATACAGCACTTGGCAGTGCCGAAAGAAAATTTGAATTAAAAAAACTTTCTGATATTGAAGCAATGCTCATAAAATCGTTCACTGTATTTCTGTATAAAAAATTAGAGAAAAATTTCAATAAGAACGAAGTGAGTAAAAAAGTTTTACAGAATGCACAGGAACGTAGTTTTAACTTCTTTTTACAGTCTGATAAAAAACATATTGGCAAAATTATAGTTACAGTACCTGACTTTCTTATTGGTGATGTTTTCCAAGAAGAAAGAAAAGCAGAATTCAAAATTGATGATTTTCAACAAGCAAATGTTAAAGTAAAAGTTTGTGTTGGCAAATCTAAAGTCACTTTAAATGAAATTAAATTAATAGAAGATGGAGATATCATTGTACTTGAAAATAGCGATATTAGTACAATGTCAGTCTTATGGAAAGAAAATGAATATAGCTTTAAAATTAATCCTAATCCATCTTTAATAATCAGTGTTGATAATAGTGGAGGCAATGAAATGGAAGAAGATACAAACGTTAAATCCTCAAATATGTGGGATTCAATTCTTGTAGATATCGTTGCGGAATTTGATAATGTAAAACTAACTCTTGGCGAATTAAAACAAATATCTGAAGGGTTAGTTATTGATGTCGGTTCAGTTTATGATAACAAGATTAAGTTGCGTGTAGAAAACCAAGTGGTTGCAACTGGCGAACTTGTTATCTTAAATGACAGATATGGTGTAAGAATAGATAGCGTAAAAAAATCAAAGGAAACAGCAAAGCAACCAAGCGCAAAACCTGCAGCAAAACCTACTGCAGAAAAAGCCGCAGCACCAGCGCCTAAAAAGCCTGCAAAACCAGCGGCAAAAGCTGCAAACCAAGCCGAAGGCGGAGACGAAAACTTTGATTATAGCGACTTTGAAATAGAAGATGAAAGTATTTAAGGGCTTGTATGAATAGCTATATTGTTAATTTTGCAACATATGTTTTCGCAATGATTGGGTTCATTGTGTTAATTTTGTTTGTTTATAAAAAAG
>CAZNLZ010000172.1:0-3734 GCA_964574225.1 uncultured Muribaculaceae bacterium
GTGTATAGAAGTTGATTATTTCCTAATTTTTATAGCTTAACCACATTGTTTCATAAGGCTTTAATCTAATAACAATTTTCTTATCTTCAATTTTAAATGTTTTTTCTTCTTTTGTTATAAGCTCAGTCATTTTTATTTCGGTCTTTTCTGCACTGATATTCAAATCAGAAATATTAACCTCTGCAAAAACTTTTGATTCTGATAAGTTATTTAACATTAAAATTTTGTCGTACTTTCCTGTTCTTAGATATGAAAATACTTCAGATTTATTTGTTTTAATTTCAGTAAAATCACCGCGAGAAATTGTTGGGTAATTTTTTCTTACCTCAATTAATCTTTTTACTTTTTTGTATATTCTGCTTTTGAAATTGTTATTTCTATACATTGCTCGATAGAAAGTATTTCTTTTAATGGCTCCTCTATGGATATTTCGACTATCGAAATACGAAAGCATCTCTGTTTTCTTGCCATTTTTGCTTTTATTTTTTCTTTCTCTTATTTTTGCCCAACGTTGAGCGTATGAAAAATTATTTCTGCTTCCTATTTCATCACCATAATAGATAATTGGGATTCCTTTTAACGATAATAAAATAGCGAAAGCCATATTGATTCGGTCTGGATTGTTATCTAAAAAGTCGGCCATTCTTCCGCTTATGCCGTAACCTTTTCTGAATTCAGCACCTTTTTCGGCTAAATCTTCATATAAAAGTTCCCTTGTTTCTTTATTAACCATTTCAAGAGTTAATTCATCGTGAACTCTTAAGAAAATAGCCCAACTTGCACTATCTGGTATTTCTGGTGTTTGCTTGTGTGTTTTCCAAAAATATTTGCTATCTCCAGATACTAAAGTTGCCCAAATGGCCGGCATGTAAGGAAAATGATATGCTATTTGTGCTTCATTTGTTCTTGTTAATTCTTTTATTTGTCCATCAATATCAAGATTGATAGTTCTTTCACTTCCGAAATATGGTAAAAGTTTTCTTGGTGGCTGGCAAGCTTCAACTTGAATTACACTTCTTGGCGCTGTTTCTTGCAAAAACGTACTTAAAATTTTTACTATTTCGTGAGTTTTAGGTAGGTTTTCTGCATTTGTTCCATCTTCTTTTATTAAGTATGGAATAGCATCCATTCTAAAAATATCAATGCCTAGATTTGCCCAAAATGCTATTGTTTTTAGGTTGTAGTATAAAACTTCAGGATTTTCCCAATTTATATCTAATTGAAATGGGTAAAATGTGTGGTATAAGTAGTAATCTTTGTTGTTTATTGTTTCTTTTCTGTAATGAGTATCTGTTATTTCTGGAAAGATTAATCTTCTTTTAGAAATTGTTGTTAAATCGTGTTTGTATTCTGCAATATATCCAATTTTTTCATCTTTATAAACTTTTTTCTCTGGCTCTTTGTCTGAAACCACAAAATAATTCAGTTTTTCTAAATCACCTTTTTGTGCTTGTTTGAACCATTCATGTTGATCAGAAAAATGATTTAATACTAAGTCTGATTTTAGTTTGAACCCACGTCCTTTTGCTTCTGTTATGAATTGGATAAACTCAGGCATTCCGCCTAAATCACTTCTAACATCACGAGGATTTCTAACATCAAATCCTGCATCGCCCATTGGGGAATCTGCAAACGGAAGCATATAAATAGTTGTTACACCCAAGTCTTTTAAGTAACGAAGCATTTTTACAGAGTCAAAAAAAGTATTTGGACTCATATCATCATCGACACCAAATTGGTCAACATAAAGCATATAAATAACTTCATCTTTGTACCAATCGTTGCTTCTGTTTAAATCATCTTTTTTTAATTTTGGCTCTCTTTTTAAACGGCTCTCTTTTATGATTTTTAATACATTAATATAAATTGCATCAGTTTGTTTTGAACCATAAACTTTTGAAATAGAATCCTTTAACTTCTTTTCAACATCCTTTGAAACAACATTTTCAGTTTGAATTATGTCTATAATTTTTTGATTTGTGATAAATCCAGTAGGAAATGCCATTACAGGCAAAGAATAGTTTAATAAAATACTAACAGCTAAAAATGATACAATGAGTTTCTTCATAAAATATTCTTTCTTACCTGAGTGAGTATATATTTGTGTCATTCCGAACTTGTTTCGGAATCTGACATATCGTAGGATGCTGAAACAAGTTCAGCATGACAAATTCAGAAGTTAATTTTACATTATTGTCATTGTTATTTTTAATTATACTAAAAACAAATTATAGAGTTTCAATAATATTTAAACCGTTGAAAATAGCTTTGATATTTGCTTGAACAGTGCTTTCATCGCAACCTCTAGAAATGATTGTTTCACCATTTGGTGCTTTGAAATACATAATTGTCATAGCAGATGCATCTGAACCCATGTTTAACGCTTTTTGTTCATAGTTTAAGAATTCACAGTTAAATCCAGCCTTTTTAATAGCTTTGATACAAGCGTCAACAGGACCGTTACCAGATTCTTTTATGCAATATTTTTCACCTTTGTAGCTGAATGTAAGTTTGATAGTATCATCAGAAACTCTTTCAAGGTCGTGATGTTTAAATGCACCTTTAACATTAAGCACATTATTATTATAAATATCGATAACGTTTCTTGTTGAAAGTTCTCCGATTTTTTCAGCCTCAGCTTTTGCGATAGGCGCAATTCTTTGTGCCTCATGGATTGAAATTGGATATCCTGCTTTTGCAATAATTTCAAAGATTGCAGTTTTACCTGATTGAGAAGTGAATCCAAGTTTTTCATCATCTTTTCTTCCGATAAGTGATGGGTGGATTGGTCTATATGCACCTTTTTCCATATCTTTTGTTTTAATTGCACCATCTTGGTGAATACCGCTTCTATGTGCTAGTGCGTCAGGGCCGATTAGGGCTGCCTTTTCGTATATTTTTACGTTTGACATATCAGAAACAACTAACGCAGTTTCATATATTTTTTCTAGATTTAGAGGTACGTCAACACCAGAATTATGAAGTGCAATCGCAACTTCGTACATATTTGTATTGCCAGCACGTTCACCAAGTCCATTTAAAGCACATTCTAATTGCACTGCACCAGCAAAATAGCTTTCAACAGTAGCAGCTGTTGCCATGCCTAAATCGTTATGGTTGTGAACAGCAATAATAATATCTTTTGGTAGTGCTGTATAAACTTTTTCAACAAGTTCTACAAATTTTTTAGGACGAGTGCGTTCTACTGTATTTGGAAGATTAATTACAGTTGCGCCTGCTTTTACAACTTCTTGAAGTGAGTCAATTACATAATCAATGTTTTCATGGCAGTCGCCAAAGTGTTCAACAGAGAATTGAACTTCGCCACGTTTCCCGATTGTTTTCTTTGCAAATTCAACAGCCTCAACAGCAATTTTCCTAACTTGTTCTGGTGTTTTGTTTAAGACATATTGCATATTGAATGGGCTCATTGCGATAAATGTATGAATTCTTGGTTTATTTGCTGGTTCAATTGCTTCGGCTACTTTTATAATGTCGCCTTGCACAGCACGAGCCAAACCAGAAATTACAATGTTATTTGGTGCAATTTGTGCAAGCTTTGAACAAGCTTCAAAATCCATATCTGAAGCAGCTGAAAAACCAACTTCTACGCCTTGCACACCGAGTTCAACGAGGTGATTGAAAATAATTTCTTTTTCGTATGTATTCCAAGGTTTTTTTAATGATTGATTACCGTCTCTTAGCGTAATATCATAAAAAAATGGTTGTCTTTG
>CAZNLZ010000173.1:0-3732 GCA_964574225.1 uncultured Muribaculaceae bacterium
AAAAGAAAATTACCCGTGTGTAAACTGTGGGTAATTTCTTTTTTTAATCTGATTTTTCATTATGAAACTTATTTGCAATAATTGGGGAAGTCATTAATGACTAATTACAATAATTCCATCGCTTCTATTTTAGCTTTTGGGAGTTGATGAACATATCTCATAGTTGTTTTTATATCTGAATGACCCAATATACCTTGAATAACATTAATGGGAACATTTTTTGAAGCCAGTCTTGTACCAGCAGTATGTCTAAGGTCGTGAAAACGAAAATTTTCTATACCAGCATTTTTAAGAGCAGTATTCCAATCATGGACTTTTTCAGAGGTGGAGAAATATCATCAAATCGTGAAAGTTTAATGATTGATTGTTATAAAAAATTAAACAAGCAAGTAATTGTAACAGCAACCCTTAAGGATGAAGAATATTCATCTTGTAAATATTCTGATTATAAAGATATAACAGCAATCGATTATAGTGAAAACACAAGTAATAAAATACTTTCTAGTAATTATAATGAATTATTTAAATCAATATTAGAGAAGTTTAATATAGTTATTAATTGATAGGGATGTGTTATTAATTATGATAAAGAACGATAATGAATTTGAAATATTAAATTTATTAGAAAATGCTTTTGACTTTTTAGAATCTGCTATTTTAGAATTTGAAGACAAATTGCAATATTCTGTTGTTCATTTTGTTATTGCAATTGAATTAATATTAAAATCTAGGTTATTATTTGAACATTGGTCATTGATAATTGATGGAGAACCTTGTCTTGAAAACTTTAAAGCAGGAAATTTTAAGAGTATTGATTATACTCAACTAATAAAAAGAATAAGAAATACAACATCTGATAAAATACCAGATGAAACAGAAAAAATTTTTAAAGTTATCGCTAATGAACGTAATAAAATAGTACATTTTATTCATCCAATGACAACTCAAGGCGATATTACTATTGATATAGAAAAAGAGAAAATAAAAGTTGCTATCATAGAATTATCTGCTTGGGAAAAATTAAAAGGATTGCTAGAAGGAGACTGGTTTTCTCTTTTTAGTGAGATTTGTAATCATTATGAATATTCAATAGAAAAATTATCTTCAATGATTCTCAGACTAGAATCATATTACCAATTAAAATACGAAAGTATTAAAAATGATATCAGCAAAGATATAAATAATGGGCGTATATATAGGAATTGCCCAAATTGCAAACAAGAATCATCAAGAATTAATGCTACAGAAAATGAAAATATTAAAGAGTTTGTTTGTAGAGTATGTGAGTATTCTTTTTTGACATTTGAATATAAATGTTGTAATTGTGGAAAGAAACATTATATTAGTATTGACGATTTAGCATATGATTTTTCTGTCAAATGTGAATGTTCCTATGATATAAGTTTGAATGATATTTTAACATCTATAGTTGAAAAAATAGAAAATCAAGAAGAACGTTATGTGTTGTTAAATGATTTTATTGTAAATAAAAATAACTATTTTGATAACAAACAAATAAATTGTATTAACTGTTATGGATATAATTCTGTAGTAAGACGAAATGATATTGCTATTTGTGTTGATTGTGGCAGTTTTCAGCATTTAAGTGAATTAAAAACTTGTGAGTATTGTGGTGAGCAAATTCTTGGGGAAATAGATATCAGTGGAAGTGGATATTTTGGTTGTCCATTCTGTGATGGTGCAAATAAAGATTAATTATTTAATTGACTTTTAAAAAATCAAAAAAAATAGAAGCATGGGTCATGCATGGGTCATACAAAAATAATTGATATTTTAAAACATCTTATATAACAAGGGTTTTAAGGGTTTTAAGAAATCAAAAGCATGGGTCATGCATGGGTCATACTAATAATTCAATCTATAATTTATAGAACTATTATCTTTATCTTTTTGAGAAACAAAAATGCCTAAATCTACAAGTTTTTTTAAATCTCTTTTACTTGTTTCCCTTGAAACATTATTCATACTTTGATAGATGCTGTTTGTTATTACATTAGCTTCTACAACATAATCAATCGCTTGTTTTTGCCTTTCATTGATATCTTTGTAAAATTTATTCATTGTTAAAACAAATCCATATGAAACTAATTCTAATGTAGGTGCTGGCATACCTTGTTTTTTGCAAGCAACATTCATACGTTTTATACCAGTTCCAAATTGCTCAACATAACCAGCTTTAAATATAACATTCATTAGCAAAGGATTTCTTGATTTAGAAGGATGATGCGTACTCTGTATTTGTTCCAACGTCAAACCACCAAACAATTCACCAGTATTATAAATCCAGATTTTATCATCAAAGATTTTTATCTGTATGCTTGAACTTTGGTCAGAATATTCTCTGTGAATTAATGCGTTTAATACAGCTTCACGCAAAGCAACTAATGGATAATCCCATATATCTTCTCTATCAAAATCTTTAATGCTTGATTTTTTATTGATTAATGTTTTTAAAACTGCTTCAACTTCTGATATTTGTTTAAACAAGTTTCCAGAAATTTCTTTATCACTTATTATCGTTGTTTCATCTTCACCTTTGAAAAGACCAATTCTTACTTTGGCACTTCTAAAAAGTTTTTGAGGATTTTTACCAAACAAAAGTATTGATGCGTTTGTAAGTTTTCCATCTGATATTAAGTCCAAGTGAGTTAAAATTTCTTCAAGAGTGTAATCAACAGCTTCAGATATAATTCTATCTTTTTTAACTGCTAATTTTATGAAAGAAAAAACGGTTTCTTCATCAATATCTTCAAGTGTGCAATTATTTGTATTAGAATCCCAACTTACGTCTTTTAACAAAAGTTTTCTTAGTTCTTCTTGAGATGCAATTTGTGTAGAATCTCCAACTCTTTTATAATATTTGCCTTTATATTGTACTGGGATTGACGATTTATCAATAATGATTTTTAATAGAGTTTTACCTTCTATTGTAATCACATTAATATCTGGTTGGACGCCAAGTGAATGAGCAATTTTATTTGCAATTGCAGTTTGTTTTCCATCTGAAATATCAATACCAATTATATTTTTTGTTTTATCTTCAACTCCAACAATAATACAACCACCATTAGTATTTGAAAAAGCAGAAATTGTATTGTATATTCCTTCACAATCTTCTGATTTAAACTCTACAATATTACATTCATTTATTAACTTAATCAATTCTTCATTCATAGCCTTATAATATCAAAAATGCAGTCATGTGTAAAACGAAAAAGGTTGTGAAGATAGAGTATTTTTCCTTTAAACAAGGTACATGGTACTGGTTAAAGCAATTTGAATATTAAAAGAAGTAGGGGCTATGTTATAATTTCAAAAGAGGCAATAATGGAAGATAGAGAAATTACAAAGAATACTCACGGTGGAAGACGAGATGGTGCTGGTCGTAAAAAGACTGGTAGAACCACAACAAAGGCAACTATTTATAAATCTGATAGAGAATTAATTAATAATTATGCATTATCTCTTGGCATACCGGTAAATGAATTAATTCACCGTGTATTTAATCACAAAGATTTTGAAAAATTATTGAAAGATATTGAATAATTTCTGTGGGTAATCTGTGGGTAATTGCATACAAGTTTCATATTACATTTAAAAGTTTTATTCAAGCTATTATTGGGTTTTAGGGAATATGGGGTTTTGTATTTATGCTCTCATAACCCGAAGGTCGTTGGTTCAAATCCAGCTCCCGCAACCAATTGATATAAG
>CAZNLZ010000174.1:0-3705 GCA_964574225.1 uncultured Muribaculaceae bacterium
CATCAAGTTGGAACATTCCATTTTGTTTTGTTGGATTCGTTAAATATCCAGTTTTTGCTCCATCAATAAACCAGTCTCCACATATGGCAAGAATATTTGCTTTGCCTTTTTCTTGTGGTTCAAAAACATCTTCTTTACGTTTTCTTAGTTCTTCAAGCCCCTTATTTGCATACAATAATTCGCCGTGTGTATCTGAAAACGCATTAATATTAAATGTTGCGGCTTTAAAATGTTGTATATGATGACTGTTTGGTGCTTGAATTTTCATGCTTGAAATAAGTTCTCTAAAAATATTTTTTGTTATTTTATCTTTCTGATATATGGAAAATCTATTTAGAAAAAGATAGTTTTTTAATCCAAAAACAAATGTTTAGTTTTGTAAAGTTGAAAAAATAATGGCTAAAACCCCTGAAATTGTGCCTCTTTTTTGGCGGTTTTATAACGTAGTTTTTATTGCGCATGAAAAGTTTTTGCTATAATTTAGACTTCACACTAGCAAAATTAATTTTGTCGAAACTTAAAGCAAATGTAGAATATATGGAAAGAGATCATGAAAATTAATTCAATTAAAACGAATACAGGGTATCTCAATACAGGACGAGCTATGCAAAGCGCGCCGCGTAATGAGAGAGAATGTGCGAAAGAGCGAGTTAATTTAAAACAACAATTGAATAAAGATCAAATAAACACGACCATCGAGACAAATTCTGATGGTCGTGTGAGTTTTAAAGGCGCTCCTTTCCTTCATACCGCTGCAAACTATGTAATGCAAAATCCAATTGTAGCTGAAGCAATGTTCGCTATTTTAATTACTTGTGGATTAAGACCTTTAACAATTATGGCTACCGCAAAAACTCCGGAAGACAAAGAAAAATGCGGATATCAAGTAGGTAAATCAATTTCAACAGGTGTTGTTGGTTTGGGTATGTCAGCATTAGTTGCAACTCCACTTTCAAAAGCAATTAAAAATGTTCAAAAAAGTGGTGCACTAGATATGCCAGAGGCTCAAAGAGAAGCATTAAAGAAAACAGTTTCTGAAGGTGTTGAAGCGTTAGGAAAATATGCGAAAACAATCGCGAAACAAAAAGATATTGATGAAGTTCACAAAGGCTTCTTAAAAGACTTAATTAAAGATGACAAGTTACATCTTGATGTATTAAAAGGCTTCTCTAAAAAAGGTAGAAAAGCAATTTTTGAAAATACTTTAGAAAAAGTTGACCCTAAAGCATTTAAGAAATATGCAGATGCTGTAGTTGCACAAAAACAACTTTCTAATTATTCAGGAACAGCAAAGAATATATTAGATAAATTATTGCAACCAGCGTTCTTACCATTCAGAGCAGCAGTTACAATCGCATTGGTGCCTATAATCACAAATGCATTAGGATTGAAAAAAGGTGGTTCTAAAAAACCAAAAGAAGCAGATACAAAACAAAAGGCTCCTGAAGTTAAGCAACCTGTAAACAATCCATATAATTCTTTAACTTATTTATCAGGTGGAGACAAAGGAGTATTTAGCTCTTTTGCGGAGGTGAATAAAAATGCAAATAAATAGTATTTCAACTCAAGCAAATATTGCTAGAACAAATAATATAAATAATAAACAAAAACAAGCTAACCCTTCATTTGGTGCAGGTGCAGCTCCTGGTGTATTCAATCAAATGGCTACAACTGGCTATAAAGCAGTATCTGAAAAAGGCTTATTTAGAAAACTTGCAACAAACTTAAGTAAATCAGATAGAACATTTACAATGTTGATGATTGCAGAATCAGTTTTATTATCTGGTTTCTATATGCTAAATACATTGAGAAACGATAAAATTGATAAAAAGCAAAAACCTCAAATGTTAATCAACGACGCAATGGTTCTTGGTGTATCATCAGCGGGTTCGTGGTTCTTAGATGACAAAGTTACAAGTGTATTTAACAAAATGGCAGACAAGTACTTTGCGAAACCTGCAACTCAAGAATTCTATAAAGGTTTAGGTCGTGAAGCTGCAGATGCTGCTAAAGCAGAACTTATGACAACTGTTGAAAGCGGTAAAGCAGATGATGTTGCTAAGAAAATTGGCGAACATTTAAAAGGTCTTGTTGGTAAAGAAGGTAACTTAAAACCATTTGAAATTTCTGAAGAACAATTACAAGGCTTACAAAAGAAAGCAAGTTCTATTGTTAAGAAGAATGCTGGCAATGCAGAAAAAGCAAAAAGCCAATTGGCTGGATGTTTAGATGATGTATATGAAGCAATGGCTGCTAAGAAAGAAGCAAACAAGATTATTCCTGGTATTAATAAACTAAAAACATTAGTTGTATTTGGTATTATTTACAGATACTTAGGACCTGTTGTTGTTACTCCATTAGCAAACAAAATAAGTTCAAAATTCTTTGATAACAAAACAAAGAAAGAAGACAAAGCAGAAGCAACTCCAGAAAAGAAATAATATTCTTTTAAATAATAAAAAAGGGAACTATTTAGTTCCCTTTTTTGTTTTATATAACGCTTATTATCTGCAATGGATATTCAAATAAAAGTTCTTCTCTTGCTATAACTCTTATATTTGGTACCATTTGTGAAAGAATCAAATATATTAAATGTCTAATTTTCATTGGGGCAATTAATATTATTTCTTTTGATTCTGGTGCATATTCACTAACTTTTTCTTTTAGAGTTTCAACAACTTTTTCTATTTTGTTACTTTCTATTCTAATCACTTCATCATCTGTTTTGTTTCCAACAAATGATTTTAAGCTAGCTTCAGAAAGTTCAAAAGCATAGATGTTTTTATCTTTGTCTGAAACTGATTTACTGATTTGTCTTGAAAGAGAAACTCTTATTCTTTCTAAAAGTTCTTCTTTGTTCGTTTCATCTGCAAAGTCATTGATTTTTTCAAAAATATAAACAATATCTTTAATCGAAACTTTTTCTTTAATTAAGCTTGCTAAGATGTATTTTAATTCCGCAACAGACATATAATCAGGAATTATATTCTCGATTAAGTATAAGTTTTGGTTTCCAACAATCTCAATGTATCTATTGATATCAGAATAGTCAAAGATGTCATCGATATGTTTCGTAACTGTATGTTCAATTAATCTTGCGATGTAGTCAGTTGCATCAAGACCTTTTGCCCAGAAGTCTTTTGATTTTTCTTCGTTAATCCATACAATATCTGCTTCTGTTATGACATCTTTTTCTTTGTATGATTCTTCTGGCATTTTTTCAAGATTTAATTCGCTATTAAAGAACATTGTGTGGTTACAATATGCGTGTGATGTCACAACTGGAATGCCACGAACTTTAATTGCAAATTCATTTTCTTCCAATGTATCATCAATTTCGATTTTGATTTTTGGGATAATATAACCTAAGCTTTCTGTTAGATTTTGTCTAATCAAAACAATTTGAGCTAGCATATTGTATTCATTGTCGCTATCTAGCACGTCGATTAATTCTTCTGAAATTGAAAGGGTTAATTTTTGTTCGCCAAGTTTTTGCTCCATAATTTCCGGAGTAATAACTTTTGCAAGTTTTTTCTTTAACTCTTCAAGTTCATTAATGTGTTTTGATATTTCTTCATTCAAAATTGCTCTTGAATCTTCTGAAGTTTCATCAATTAAAGATTTAACTTGAGCAATTCTTAAACGAGTTTCTTTTATTTTCTTCTGAATATCTATACACAATTCATAAGGATCTAGTTCTGGATT
>CAZNLZ010000175.1:0-3657 GCA_964574225.1 uncultured Muribaculaceae bacterium
TTGTCATTATATTCTTACTGCCGTCGGCAATTTCAGAAAGTATAGAATAAATAATGTGGGTCTTTCCAGATAATGACGAACCACACACCAAAATAATTCCAGAAGATTGAAGCTCGTTCTTTATTGTATTAATTTGATTTTCGCTTAATCCAATTTCATCCATTTTCTTTGGTGGCTTATAAATTTTAAGTGAAATTCTCTCTCCATTAATCGTTGGAAATGCCGAAATACTTGCAGTTAAGACAATATCATCAACTTTGAAAACAAGTTTTCCCAACTGTGGCAACTCACAAACATTTACATCTAAAGCAGACAATGCTTTTAATTTTGAAATGAACGGAACAACAAGAACCGTCGGAATTTGCCCCGTATTCACAACTTGAGAATCTTGCCTAAAATTAACGCTCAAACCATTTGGAACATGTTCAAAGAACAATTCGTGAACATTATTCAAAATAGCTTGTTTTAAAATAGCTCTAATTAATATTTGTAAGTGTTCATCAGATAAAACATCATTATTAAGCTCCTCTTGCCAATCAAACTTAACTTCATCTTTTTCTATTTTTATCTGACCAACACTGCTTGCACTATTGTAGTATTCTTCAATTTTTTTAAGAACCAAACTCTCGGCAGATACAACAGGTTCAATATCACAACCTGTCTGTTCAACAATTTTATCAATGGCAAACAAATCTAATGGGTCAGCCATTGCAACCGTCAAAACATTTTCTATTTTAAACAATGGAATAATCTTATATTTTTGAGCATCATTAAAACTAATATAAGAAAGACATCTTGTATCTAGTGTATAATCCTTTAAATCAACATAAGGGATATGAAGTTTACTTTCTAAAAACTTTAATAAAACTTCCTCTGTAATAAGGTTAGATTTAATTAAAATCTGACCTATATTCACATTTTGAGAAACAGCAAGTTCATGGGCTTTTTCAATATCTTCATAACTTACAAGACCATCACGAACCAAATCATATTTTAATTTCTCAAGAGTTTTATTTGTTACTAATTCCATTTAATTATCCCAAATAGCTTTTCACTTTTTCTACAACATAATCAACCTTAAAAGGTTTTGTTATATATTCATCTGCCCCTGTTTCTTCGCCAATTACCTTGTCTTCATCTTGCGAACGAGCAGTAATCATTAAAATTGGAATATCTTTATATTTATTGTCGTATTTCAAAAGCCTGCTTATTTTATAGCCATTGATTTTTGGCATCATAACATCAAGGATAATTAAATCAGGAGAAATTTCTCTTGCCAGTTTTAAGCCTTCTTCGCCGTCCATAGCAGTAACACATTCATATCCATTAGCTTCAAGGACAAACTGTAAAATCTCTATTATATCTGCTTCATCATCAACTATTAGTATCTTTTTCATCCATATCCCCTTTAGAAAATTCTTTCAGCTTTTCAATCAAAACATTGATTTCTTCACCGTCTTGAGGACATAAAGCTGACGAATACATTATATCATAATCTGGCTTTTCTTTATTTAACGTAGCAACGTATGTAGCAAGTTTCCTTACTTCAAAATCATAAACAAAAGAATCCATGTCCACAGCATAACAGTAATAATATTTCTTGCCGTCTCTCACAAACGTATATTCTTTAAAATTAGCTGTTTTTCTGATTACTTCATCGTTTAATGCTTTTTCAACACCTTCTTCTGTGCCAATTAAACACATCAATGAAATATTAATATGCTCATGCTTCGCTTTTTGAATATCTTGTTCCAAAGAATGAACAAATATTTCTTTTTCTTTCATTAAAGGAATTGCCAAATAAAAAGTTGAACCCTTATTAATTTCACTATCAAGCCAAATAAAACCTTTATGAGCTTCCATTAAACGTTTTGCAATAGGCAACCCTAGCCCTGAACCACCAACTTTTCGGCTCAATGAATTTTCTATTTGCTTGAATTGTTCAAAAACTTTTCCCCAATCTTCTTTTGCAATACCAATACCACTATCCTTAACCGCAATTTTTACATACTCATCACTTAAATTTTCAGGAATAGAATCAAAGAAAGTATTTCGTCTGATTTCATCAGCACTAATTTTTTCACTAGTAATTTCAATTGTTCCATTTTCTGGAGTAAATTTAATAGCATTAGACACTAAATTTGTAAGAACCTGTTCCATTCTTTGAGTATCAATATAAACTGATTCCAAATTATTATCTAAATTCATATTTATAGTAATATTTTGGTCTTTTGCAAGATTTTCAAGTGTGTTTTTAACTAACTCAATAGGCAAATTGATATTAGTTTTTTCAAACCTAAATTCCATTTTGCCTGCTTCAATCTTAGACAAATCAAGCAAATCATAAATAATAGCACTTAGCCTTGTAACATTACGTTTTGCAAGATTTAAAAATTTCTCCATTGTCTCATTAATCTCACCAGTCGTACCTTTTAGAATAATATCTAAAGCACTATTTATAGATGTCAAAGGTGTTCTTAATTCATGCGAAACAATTGAAATAAACTCTGATTTCAAACGTTCCAACTTCTCAAGTTTTATATTAGTATCTTTAATTTCTTCGTATAAAATCGCACTTTCTAACGGCAATGATACTTGTTTTACCAACGTAGTGAAGCATTTTGTATCTTCTTGCGCAAAATCAGATTCTCTAAATACTTCAATAATTCCATAAAATTTATTTTTAATATTTATCGGTGCAAACAAATTATCAAAGTTAAATACGTTTAAATCATACTCGCCATATTGGTCTTTTGTGTCTTTGATAATTTTTACATCCTCAATTGAAGGGTTTATTGAAAATAAATTTTTGAAGTTCAATAAAGCCCTAAGTTTAATTGCATTTTCAAGTCTTGTTGATAATGGAAATACTGATTTTATAATTAATTTAATATCGTTAACTTCATTTAGAATCAAAGCATAAGATAATGACAAAGAAAGACCTTGATCTAAGCCATCTGTCATAATCTCAATCAACTTTGTTTTATCTAACGAGCCGGCAAGTTGCGTGCTTGTATTATAAAGCACATTCAATTGATACAAACTTTTTGCCAAATCATTATTATTTTTAGATAAAACCCTGAAAGTTTCCTTTAACTGCATATTAGAGTTTAATGTTGCTTTAAAGAGTTCCTCATCAATTGGTCTTATAATATAAGAATTTGCATATTTTAAAATATCATAATTAATGTTTTTTTCTGGAAGAAGCGCAATCGAACGCATATCTTTTGTTTGCATTGTAAGCTTCAATTTTCTAATCAGAGAAATAACATCAAGCTCTTTTGAATCGCAATCAAAAAGAAAAATCCCCGCACTCTCATTTTTCACAGCTTCTTCAACGTCAACGTCTGTTGATAAGCACAAAACCTGTTCGGCAATCTTTTGAACTTCCGAAATAGTTTCTTTATTATCTGATACTAATACTATTTGACTCATACCTAACCACTTTTTCCCCATTATACAAGTAATCTCTAAAACCTCTTAACTATATACAATTCTTAACCATTTGGCATGGGTTTTTCATGTTTGTTTTATAATTTTTTCTGGAAGTAAAGGTCAAGAAATGTTTTTAGATAAAGCAAAAATAAAAATCCTCTCTGGCAAAGGTGGTAACGGCATTGTTGCTTGGAGAAGAGAAAAATACGTTGATAAAGGTGG
>CAZNLZ010000176.1:0-3634 GCA_964574225.1 uncultured Muribaculaceae bacterium
AATTATTAAAAAATAAACAATACCCTTTAGAAATACCAGAAAATGTTACTGTAAAACACGGTGATTTGGTTATTGTGCTTACAGAAAAAGGGGAAGAAGTAGCTCAAGCATACCTTGTGCCACCTCAAGTTGCTAGTGTGCTTGTAAGAAAAAAGATTCCACCTGTGCCTTGCATTCGTGTTATGACGCAGGAAGATATGGCTTCTTATGAAGAAATAAAGCAAATGGAGAATCAAGGATACAAAGACTGCCAAGAACTTATAAAACAACACAACTTGCAGATGAATTTAATTCAATGCAAATATACATTTGATAGAAGAAAAGTCACATTTTACTACACAGCGCCAGAACGTGTTGACTTTAGAAATCTTTTAAAAGATTTAACAAGAGTATTCAAAAGAGTAAGAATTGATTTAAAACATATTGGAGTTAGAGATGAAACCTCATTATGCTGTGGTAATGGTTTATGTGGAAGACCATTCTGCTGTTGTACATTTAAACGTCAATTCGATTCTATAAACATAAAACTAGCACACGATCAGAGTATGCCTATCACACCAAGTAAAATTTCAGGTACTTGTGGAAGGTTACTATGTTGCTTAAATTATGAATATAAAAATTACATTGAAACTGCAAAAGAAATGGTTCCAATAGGTTCTGGTGTTATGACTATAGAAGGTGTTGGAAGAGTTTGTGCATTAAATATCCTAACAAACCACGTTTCTGTTAAACTTTCTGATGGAAAAATCAAAGAATTCCCTTCTAATGAAGTTGAAATGATTGATGCAGAAGTTAATATTGAAATTGATTCAGGACATACATGCTACAAATATGCATCAATGCAACAATCAGACGAACACGTTGACATCAAACAATTTGAAGATGATAGAAATAGTTCTACAGGTAATATTTAACAAGGTAAATGCAAGATAAAAGTAGTTAATTCCCCTTCACTTGACACTGTTAAATCCCCCTTGTGTGCTTCAGATATTTTCTTTGACAAATATAATCCTAGACCAGTTCCTAACTTTCTAAATTTTGATTGTCCAGAATAATATTTGTTGAAAATTAAATTTATTTCGTCTTGAGACAACACTGTACCTTTGTTTGAAACATATATTTTAAAAGTATTCTCGTTTTTTTCAGTTCTAATTTCTATTTCACTATTTTTAAAACTGTGGGTGATTGCATTTTGTAATAAATTTTTAATAACCCTTTTTATTTGAAACTCATCAAATTTAATTTCTATGTTTTTTGTTGCCCGTACAAGATTTACAAATTGTATGTTTTTCCCCAAAGAAATAGGTTGCATTTCTTTTGTTATTTTTTCAATAAAATCATTCACATTTACAAGAGATTTTTTTAATTCAATTTCCTTTTGTTCCATTTTATAAAATTCTAAAATATTATCAATTAATTCTTTCAACTCTTGATTTGAAGTCTTCATTAAATTAAGTACTTCTTGCTGTTTTTCTGTCAAAGAACCGAAATGACCTTGCAATAAAAAATCAATAGAATTCAATTCTGCAATAACAGGAACTTTCATATCATGTGTAAGAGTCGCGGTAATATCTTCCTTCAATTTCCTCAATTCTTTTTCTTGCTTTAAAATTTCTTCCAAAGAAAGATTTTTATTCGACAAAGTTGCTTGATATTCTTTAATCATCATTTCACGGTCACACATAGACTCAATTAAACTATTGATTGTTGCTTGAAGATTTTTATTATTCAATTTATCAAGACGCACATTAAAATCACCATAACGGACTCTTTTTATGGCAATAGCAATCCTAGCCACATCTAAATTTAACTTCTTGTATTTCTTTTGTAATAGAAAATACATTGAACATAAAAGGATAACAAAACCAAATAATATAATTAAAGACCAAATTAAAATCATAAAAAAATTATAGCATAAAAAAAGAGGGCTAAATGCCCTCTTTTCAAACATTAGTTTAAAACTAGTTAGCCATTTGGCTCATTACTTCTTCAGCAAAGTTGTCTTGTCTTTTTTCTAGACCTTCACCTAAAGTCCAACGAACAAATGATTTAATTTCTAGTTTTCCAGCTAATAAAGCTTCAACTGTTTGGTCTGGATTTTTAACGAATGGTTGTTCTAATAAACATTTTTGTGCCATTAATTTATTTACACGACCTTCAACAATCTTAGCTCTGATATTTTCAGGTTTATTAGCTAAGTCTTCTTTCCCCATTTCAATTCTTGTTTCTTCTTCAATAACTGAAGCTGGGATTTGAGCTCTAGATACGAATTCTGGAGCAGAAGAAGCAATGTGTAATGCAACGTCTTTTAACAATGTTTCATCTTGAGCTGTTGCACTAATTAATACACCAATTTTACTGTTGTGAACATAAGTAGCTAATTCACCTTCTAAAACTTCAAATCTTCTGATGCTAATTTTTTCACCGATTGTAGCGATTTTATCTTTAACAGCATCTTCGATTTTCATATTACAACAAGCACATACAGAAGCATTTAAAGCATCCATATCAGCTGGTTTTACTGTAGCAATGTGTTTTGCTAAACCATTAACAAATGATTTAAAATCTTCATTTTTAGCAACGAAGTCTGTTTCACAGTTAACTTCAACAATAGCACCAACGCCATTTTCGATATATGTAGCAACTACACCTTCAGCAGCGATTCTGTTTTGTTTTTTATCAGCAGAAGCAATACCTTTTTGTCTTAAAAATTCCATTGCTTTTTCCATATCGCCTTCACATTGTTCAAGAGCTTTTTTAGAGTCCATAAAGCCTGCGCCTGTTTTTTCTCTAAGTTCTTTAACCATTGCAGCTGTTATTGTCATTTTAACTATCCTTTCAATTTTCTAAAATGAGATATTCTTGCCGAAACAAGAATATCTCGAATTAATAATTATTCTTCAACTTTAACTTCTTCAGTTTCAGCTTTTACTTCTTCACTAACACCAGCATCTTCAGCTTTAATAGCTTGTACTTTTGACATTTGGTTAGCTTTGTTTTCTCTTAATTGTTTACCTTCTAATACAGCATCTGCTAATTTAGCGCAAACTAATTTGATTGATCTGATAGCGTCATCATTACCAGGAACAATGTAATCGATACCATCTGGATCAGCGTTTGTATCAGCTAAACAAACAACAGGGATGTTTAATTTGTTAGCTTCTGCAATAGCGATAGCTTCTTTCTTTTGGTCGATAACAACTAGTAAATCAGGCATACCTCTCATTTCTTTGATACCGCCTAAAGTTTTAGTTAATTTACCAAGTTTTCTCATCATTTGAGCAACTTCTTTTTTAGGTAATTTGTCAATTTGACCAGAATTAGAGAATTCTTCGATTTCTCTTAATTTGTTAACTCTGCCTCTGATTGTTTCAAAGTTAGTTAACATACCACCTAACCATCTTCTGTTTACGTAGTATGCACCAGCCCTTGTAGCTTCTTCAGCAACTACATCAACTGCTTGTTTTTTAGTACCAACGAATACAACGTTTTTACCTTTAGCAGCACAATCTCTAACTGCAGCATATGCTTCATCTAATTTTTCAGATGTTTTTCTTAAATCTAGTACATAGATACCATTTCTTGCACCATAAATATATGGTTTCATTTTTGGGTTCCATCTTTGTGTTTGGTG
>CAZNLZ010000177.1:0-3563 GCA_964574225.1 uncultured Muribaculaceae bacterium
AAGATACACCTAAAACAGAACAGTCAAAAAGAAAGATAAATGTTCCCTTATCTGTAATTGAACTTATAAAAACATATAAAAGAGAACAAAATTTAAAAAGGCTTCAACTCGGCTCTGCTTGGTTTGATACAGGCTTTGTATTTACACAAGAAAATGGTGGACCAATGCACCCAGATACCCTAACAGATTACTGTACAAAATTCACAGCTAAATACAATAAAAAGATAGAGAAACAAAACAAAGAAACAGGTGCAAAAACACCATTATTGCCACATATAACTCCTCACGCATTTAGACATTCACAAGCAAGTATGCTGATACTAAATGGATTAGATTGTGCAACAGTTAGCAAACGACTTGGACACGCAAAAATAAGCACAACAACAGACATATATAGCCACATAATGCAAAAAGCCGACGAATCAGCCTCAACAGCATTAGAAAATATATTGTTGAAGAAAAGTATTTAAAATAATAAGCGATGCATTTAAATACATCGCTTATTTGGTTTTTACATAATATTCACAATAAACTCATCACTTCGAGCAATACATATTCCATTTTTAATCAAAAAAGCCTGAATCATATGTCGTCCCTTATATCTTGTCGTCTCGGTATGTATTTTTGTCTTATTATTGAATGAATCAATAAAACCACCTCTTAAGTCTTTCGCTATTTTTGCTTCATCTCCAGTGTTTACAACCTGAAAAATCATCTTTGCACCTTGGAGTATATATTCATTAACATCAACTCTAAATTGAATTGTTCCATTTTTTGGCAGTGCAGCTTCATTACTGTTATATGAATGTATTTTCCCTGTATGTGGATTTTTAAAAGTTGCTGTTATTGGTAATTTAAATTGTAGTTCTTCTGGTATATTAAGTTTTTCTCGATAGGATAAATTAAACGGAGAATACAGAGGATTACTCATATATTTAGAATTCATTTGACAAGAAGAATTAGTAGAATAATCGACTTTTGAATCAAATGAAATGCCATATGCAGATTCTAAAATATTCGAGTAATCAGAATCTGATTTTAATAAATCAGAAATTATAGTTCTTAAGCTTATTAACCAATTCTTAAAAATTTCTTTCTTTATAGGTTGTTCTTTCCACTTATCTGCAAAATTTTCTGCCGTATCAACAGGATTTGGAATCCAGTCCTCACCATTTCGTTTTTCTATAAATTCTGGCATTTTTTGTACAATATTTTTCATTGCTTCAAAAATATTGTCTTCTCCATCATAAGCTTTTGCAGCTAATGTTGTTATAATAATGGAAATTGGCTTGTGTTCATTATTGCCATATTTCTGATTTCTGTGATATTTAAGAAGCTGAATAACTTTTTGCAATACTGTTTTTCGCCTATATATAGGCAGATCCTTAATTGAATTTCTTATTTCAAAAAGTTTTTGTTTTTCTTCTCTTGTATACATTCTTTCATTAAACCATTCTGCATAATCAAGAGGATTACTTTTCTGCCAATTATCTGAAATATAACAATAATTATCCTTATCTTTATCAGTAATCAAAATTTCATTGTAAAAAACAAAATTTCTATATGTTTCCATATCTAACGTTTGAGATAGACTTGGTATTGCAGGTAAAATGTCTAAATGGAATTTGCTTGAATCAGCATAATTTAAAGTCCAACAACGTCTTTTTTCTTCTAATATTTGGTTGTATTTATTGTGTGCTTTCAATCTATCTCCAACCAATCTTTTAAGTTGTTCTTGTGAAACTTTTGTTTTTGTTAATTGTAAAAGACAAACTACATCAACGTCGTATTCATCATCCATAATTGGTTTTATAGCTGTCCCCAATGCAAAAGAACCTTGCACATATATATTGGGTGAAAAATTGCGTAAAAAAGAATTTTCATCTGCTAGCCAAGTACCAACAGCCTCATAGCTCCTTTTCGCATCTTCATATTTTGTATCACTAATAGAAATTTTTTCAGCAATTTCTTCAAGTTTTTTATTTATTTGATTTTGGCGATTAGAGATTAATTCTAGCATAATTCGTCCTCTTCTATTTTAATTGCCTCAACAAATCCTGTTTTATTGCTGATATGTTCATATACAATTATCGGTAAATCTATTTTAGTTTGTATTAGACGCCCAAATTCGATACTTGTAGAAACTGGCATTGCAGGAAATACATTTATGTTTGAATTAGGACCATATGTATTTTTTATTTCATCCAATAATTTTCTTATTTCATGTTTGAATAATGTTAATTGATTTTTAGCGACAAGAAAATCATCATTAGGTGCATCTATTGTAAAGGTCCAAATATCACTTTCGGGTAAAACCGATTTTATTCTTTCTTCTTCTATTTTTGCACTTAAGGAAATATTTAGGACGGGATTGTTGTTTTTATCTATCTTACAAGGTTTTTTAATATTGTATGTTATGTCAGAATCATTACTTCGCCATTTCCAACTTTCCTTTTCTTTATTCAGTTGAAAAACATTTGTTGGATATTTATTTCCTAACAAATAGCCTAAATAAATAAGTAATGATTGCTGTGCAAGTGCAAAAACTGAAATATGTTTTATATCTCCATTTTCCATTCTCCAAACTATTTTTTTCTTAAACTGTTCTTTTAATTCTTCCTTTTGTATTCCCCAATATTTATTATTTTTTTCATGAAAAGCAGTATCTTTCCCTAACTTTATCTTATCTATCTCTGGATAAAAATCAGGAAGTAGTGTAGACATAATTTCATTATCTGACAAGTGAATTGGTTTATTTGCAATAGGCATAAAATAAGTTATAACCGTTGTTTTGCATTCAGGCTTAATAGATGTCACTGTTTTTATTCTTTGTTCATGTTTTTCTTTCATTTCTTTTAAACGTTCAACGGTGTAATATTCAACGTGTTCTTTGTCATCTATAACTTTGTGATGTTTTAGACAAGTAAGCATTAAATTTGATATATCTTGTGCCAAAAGACGAGATAGTTCTTTATCTCCTCTAGGACCATTAGATGATGCAGCTACTATGTGAGAAATATTAGATTGATTTATTTTTCTGGCGGTAAGTCCATCAACCCACAAATCTTCATTACAACCTTCAAATTCGCATCTTCCACCTGCTTTTGCCCATAATTCCATAACTGTGGTATTTTTTACGTATGGTCTTTTTTTTGAAGTCATTTTCATCTCCCTATTTGTCTTACCCCTAATGCAATACAAAAATAACTAACCAATGGTTAGAATTTTCTGTATTAAGATTTTTAAAATAGCCACCGAAGAAATTGACTTACGACCCAGATTTATATATATTTATATTATAGATTTAATTTAATGCCGTCCATGATTTATTCGGGGTGGCTGTTTCTTTTATTATAGCACTTTTTAAGTGTCTCTTAAACACCATTTAAAGAAATTTGTGTTTGTTTTTAACTATTTTTAATAACGTTAAAAAATTTTGTTGAATTATAGTTGAATTATTTGCAAAATTTGGCATTAAAAAAGAGAGTTTCAATTTGACTGAAACTCTCTTATATCAATTGGTTGCGGGAGCTGGATTTGAACCAACGACCTTCGGGTTATGA
>CAZNLZ010000178.1:0-3516 GCA_964574225.1 uncultured Muribaculaceae bacterium
AATCAAAATGGCATTATCATATGGAATTGGAACAGTATCGGTTGATAATTTCTTTGAACTAGCCCTTTTAAACAACATAGCTGAAGCACAAAATAAAAAAGTAAGAATATTATTAAGAATAACACCTGGAATTGAATGTCATACTCACGAATACATACAAACAGGACATTTAGATTCAAAATTCGGATTTGATTTATCACAAATAGACGAAGCTATTGAATTAATCAAAGAAGAATATTCAAATTTAAATTTAGTTGGTTTGCACGCACACATAGGTTCGCAAATTTTTGAAACACAAGTTTACTATGATGAAGTTGGCGTAATTTTCAAAGAAATAAAAAGAATAAAAGATAAATATGGAATTACACTTACAGATGTAAATCTTGGGGGTGGACTAGGTATTAAATATACAGAAGATGACAAGCCAATTTCAATATACGAAATTGCAAAAACAATAAAAGAGTCAATAAATAAACACTCTCAAGAATACAAAATAGAAACACCAAATATATTTATTGAACCAGGTAGAAGTATAGTTGGAACAGCCGGTATAACAATTTACACAGCTGGAAGTTCAAAACAAATACCAAACGGAAGAAGATATCAAGCAGTTGACGGTGGTATGTCTGATAATGCCAGACCAAGTTTATATCAAGCTGTTTATACAGTTGAAGTAGCAAATAAACCAAACGAGACAGAAACAGAAATAGTTACAATTTCTGGCAAACATTGTGAATCAGGAGATATTTTAGCAAAGGATATAAACCTACCAATCATTGAAGAAGGTGATGTAATTTGCTTTTACAACACAGGAGCATATGGATACTCTATGTCAAGCAACTACAACAGGGTTTTAAAGCCAGCGGCAGTACTTGTAAATAATGGAAAATCTGATATCATAATAAATAGGCAAACTTATGAACAGTTATGTGAATCGGATGTAATACCTGACAGGTTAAATTAGGTTAATGTTAGAAAATTTCTTAAAAATATATCAAGACTTTATCGGAAGTGCAGAGCTTATACAAAGTGCTGCTAATTTTACGATAAAAGATATAGCTCAAGTTTTAATAGTTATATTTATACTTGCATATATATATATGAAATTTATCAAAAACACTCAAGCCGAAAAACTAGTAAGAGGTATTTTATTTTTCATAGTTTCAGCTTGGATTTTCAGTGCAGTACTTATCGCACTTGAATTTCAGATTTTAGGTCAAATTGCACAATATATTCTTACCGGTTTATTACTATCAATGGTTATTGTGTTCCAACCAGAACTTAGAAAATTACTTGTTCACTTAGGTCAAACAAAGTTTGTTGCCTCAAATTTCTTTAATTTTAAAAACACAAATAAAGAAGAAAAAACAAATGTAATAAAAGAAATAACAGAAGCTGTTAAATATTGTAGCCGTGTAAAAAGAGGCGCATTAATTGTTGTTCAAAAAACAGAAGATAAATCATTTTATAATGAAGTCGGAACAATTATTAATGCAAATTTATCAGCAGAATTAATATTAACTATTTTCTTTCCAAACACACCTTTGCACGATGGTGCGATGGTTGTGCACGGAGATAAAATATTAGCAGCAGGTGTTTTACTTCCATTAACAGAAGACCCAAAATTAAGCTGGAGATATGGAACTAGACACAGAGCAGCTATTGGAGCAAGCGAGATTTCTGATTCTGCCTGCATAATTGTATCAGAAGAAACAGGTGATATTTCAATTGCCATTGATGGAATTTTAAGAAAATATGAAGATATAAGCACATTTAAAGATGATTTAGAAAAGATTTTAAGCAGCGATAAAACTGAAAAAATCGAAAACGCGCTTTTAGCAAACCTATTGAAGTTGAGAAAGAAACAATAATGAAACGTATAAAAAGAATAGAAGATGAAAAACTTTTTGCAGTATTAAGAAATCAATACGCAGAAACAACGGAAGATGTTATAAACGCTTTACAAAAAGGCGGCATTAATATAATTGAAATAGTTATAGACTCACCAGATATGGTAAGAGTTCTTGAAAATATTACAAAAAAAGAAGATAGACCATTAATTATGGCAGGAGGAATAATAACTCAAAGACAAGCACAAATTGCAATTGAAGCTGGTGCTGATGTTATAGTTTCACCTGTAGCACAAATGAATTTAGTAAGACTTTGCCAAACAAATGGTATTCCATTAATTATGACAACCACAACACCAAATGAAGCATATACAGCGTGGAAGGCAAGAACTCAACTGATAAAAATTTCGCCTGCAAACCCAATGGGCGGAGCTGAATACATTGAAGATTTACTAAGACCAATGAAATTTTTAAATGTTATTGCTTCTGGAAGTATCAAAATAGATGACATTCAAGCATATTTAAGAGCAGGAGCAAAAGCGGTTGGACTTGGTAGAGCCTTGTATAAAAACGCATCATACGAAGAAATAACAGAACGCGCAAAACTTGCTTGCGAAAAACTAAAAGGAATTTAAAAAAACAGGGGATATGTGATGACAAAACTAATATTTGAAAAGTCAGTTGAAGGAACTCAAGGTGTAAAACTTACCGATGAAGCAGTAGATTTTTCCTTTATAGATTCAAAATTTATTAGCAATAAAAAAGAAACAATACTTCCTGAAATTACAGAGCTTGAAGTAATGAGACATTATAAAGAACTTTCTGATAAGAATTTTTGTATTGAAAAGGGTTTTTATCCGCTAGGTTCTTGTACAATGAAATACAATCCAAAAGTTAATGAGCTTTTAGCAAGCTTAGAAGGTTTTTGCGAACTTCATCCACATCAAGATGATGATGATGCACAAGGCTCGTTAAAATTAATGTATAACTTGCAAGAAGCACTAAAAGAAGTTACAGGAATGGATGGAATAACACTTCAACCTGCGGCTGGTGCACATGGCGAGCTTTGCGGAATGATGATTGTAAAAAAATATTTTGAAACAATCGGCGAAGATAGAAAAAACGTAATCATTCCAGATTCTGCTCACGGAACAAACCCAGCAAGTGCTGCGATGTGTGGTTTCAACATTATAGAAATAAAATCTAATGAAAAAGGCCTAGTAGATTTAGAAGCATTGAAAGCTGTTTTAGACAACAACACAGCTGCAATAATGCTAACAAACCCAAATACTTTAGGTTTATTTGAAGAAGATATTTTAGAAATTTCAAAACTTGTTCACGAAGCAGGTGGATTGTTATACTATGACGGCGCAAATATGAATGCTATTATGGGCTACACAAATCCTCGATTAATGGGATTTGATATTGTTCACTTAAACTTACATAAAACATTTTCAACTCCACACGGTGGCGGTGGTCCAGGAGCTGGACCTGTTGGTGTTGTTGATAAGTTAAAAGAATTTTTACCTGTACCAACAATAGAATTTAATGGCAACAAATATATAAGAAACTACAACCTAAAACATACAATTGGAAAAATGAAAGCATTTTATGGCAATTTTTCTGTATTAATAAAAGCATATGCATATATTCTTTTAATGGGAAA
>CAZNLZ010000179.1:0-3510 GCA_964574225.1 uncultured Muribaculaceae bacterium
ATTTCAGAACGCATTTGAACTCTTAACTTTGCGTCTAAGTTTGATAATGGTTCATCCATTAAAAATACTTTAGGATTTCTAACAATAGCACGACCTAGTGCAACTCTTTGACGTTGTCCACCAGATAATTGTTTTGGTTTACGATTTAAAAGTTCTGTTAAATCTAAAATTTCAGCAGCTTCTTTTACTTTTGCATCAATATCTTTTTTATTCATTTTACGCATTTTTAAAGGGAATGCCATATTTTCATATACACTCATATGTGGATATAGCGCATAATTTTGGAAAACAAAAGCAATATCACGGTCTTTAGGATGAACATTGTTTACTAACTTGTCATCTATATAAATTTCACCATTAGTAATATCTTCAAGCCCAGCTATCATTCTAAGCAATGTAGATTTGCCACAACCTGATGAACCAACAAGAACAAGAAATTCTTTATCATTAATAGTCAAATCAACATTATCAATGATAACTTTTTTACCGTCGTATATTTTAGTTACGTTCTTTAGTTCAACACGAGCCATGTTATTACCTGTTTATGCTTCTAATAATGCTTTTTCAATAGGAAGAATAAATGCAAACGAAACTTGATTTGCATATTGATTATTTACCCAAATTTCACCTTTTAATTTATTGATGTATTTTTTAGAGCTACCTAAAAGCAAGCTTTGCAACATAAACTTTTTAGAATTCTTTTCAACTTGAACATAAGGGTCAAAAATTTCACTACTACTATATAAGCTTGGGTCAACACCCTTCATTGTAACTTCAAACAACAAGTATGATTTCTCATTAACATTATTTCCAACTTCAAATCCCTTAGAAAGCAAATATTCTGGAATTGGGTTAGAAAGATTTATATGAATTGCACCTGTATCTATCGCAGAAATAGCGTGTTCGAGCAAATTACCCATTATCATTTTTACTATTTCTTTATCTGAATAACAGTTTTGTTTAACTAACTCAGAAGTATTAACAGATAAAGCAATATCTTTTCCCTTAATTTTTACTGTTGCTTCATTAGTCACAATAGATAATAGCTGAACAGCGTCAAAGTTTTTATAATCAAACTTATACAAATCAGATTCTACTTGAGACATTTCAATAAGTTTTTCCAAAAGAAGCAAAGTTTCAGCAGAGTTAGCATTCATTACTTGCAAGTATTTAACTTGTTTGTCATTTAATTCACCACTCAAACCTTCAAGCATTGCTTGAGAATAACCAACAACACCATGAAGTGGAGAACGTAAGAAATTTGACATCTTAGTCAAAAGAACATTTTTTGTATGATTTAAAACTTTTTGCTCCTGACGTTCTGTAATTAATTCATCAAGGAAAGAATGGTCTTGCGTATTATCAATAATTGTAAGAATATATCTTTTCTTCTTACCAGAAGATACATCAACAACCTTCACATCTGTAATTTTAGTATTTTGCTCTTCTGATACAATTTTTAGGATTTGTTTAATTTCTTCATCACTATTTCTGATTATATTATCTGAATTAGTAATAAAATAATCATTAATATTTTTACCACGCAACTTGGTTGTTTCAAATAATTTAAAAGCACATCTATTTGCATAATGAATTTTACCTGTTTCATCAATTACCAAAACTGCTTCAGGCAAATAAGTTAACACATTATACTGCTTCCCAAGTAATAAACTAAAAATATTCATTAAAAAAATCCCTTTGATGATACGTGCAAGACTATTTTAGCATATTTTTCACCAAAGGAACAAGGAGTATTAAGATAAATATTCTTTTAAATGATTAATATTATTGAGTGTTCTAAGTTTCTTAAGTGCAATCGCCTCTATTTGTCTAATTCTTTCTTTAGAAAAACCCATTTCTTTGCCAAGTTCTTCAAGTGTTTTGGGCTTGCCACCATCAATACCAAAACGATGTGTAATTATCTTGCGCTCTTTATTGCTTAATTCTTTTAAAATTTTATTTATATCCATTTTCAACATTGAACTTTGAGTATTATTCTCAGGCGAAGAATAATTTTCATCAGGGATATAATCTTCAAGCGCTAAATTTTCTGCAATCGGAGTATCAAGACTAATTGGTTCAAGTTTAATAGTATCAATTGCCACTTGAACTTGTTTTATTGGCATTCTAAGCTTTTCTGAAATTTCTTCAATTGTTGGTTCTTTTCCTGTTTGGTAGCTAAGCTCAAACATCGCTTTTTTAACAAGTCTAATTTTATCAATCATATGAACAGGAACTCGAATAACCTTAGAATTATTAGCTATTGCTCTAACAATTGTTTGTCGTATCCACCAAGTTGCATACGTAGAAAATTTAAAGCCTTTTGAATAATCATACCTATTTGCAGCTTTTATAAGACCAAGTGAACCTTCTTGAACCAAATCCATAAAAAGAACACCCTGCCCTGTATATTTTTTTGCAATACTTACAACTAATCTTAAATTTGATTGAACCAATTTCTTTTTTGCTTCTAAAGAAATTTTTTCATTACCTTCAACAATATCTTTGCCAAGAGCAATCTCTTCTTTACGTTTTAAAAGTTTAGTTTTACCTATGTCTTTTAAATACATTTGCAAAATATCATCCTTAAAAACAATATTGCTAAAAATAGTAGTATCATTATCCTCTTGAAGATAATAATTATCCATATATTGCATACTCATAGCACAAATCCCCTCTCTATTAGAGGTTATGACGTATAAGTTTCACATAGGTTCCACTTAAAATTTAAACGTGCTCTGATCTTCTTTCACCTTTAAGAATATGAATATTTCTTGTTTCAGACATCATTTGTCTAGCAGCTGCAAGTTTTTCTTTGTTTTCTTTACTTACACTACCAGAAGCAATTAATCTATCAACAAAATTATTATTCAATTTAACAGCTTTATGCAATGCACCTATTTCTTCTAGAACATCTTTAATTTCAACGAAATCATATGCATAACTTTGCTTTGATTGATAAATCAGAGTTTCACCATTAGGTGATTGTATGCTTTCGCCACCTTTTTCAAAATATAATCTAAAAACTGATTTTAAATCCTGCATTTCCGATTGCATAATTTGAACAGCTTGTTGAATTCTTAAATATCTTTCAAATAAATAATCAATATTGTCTAATTGTTGTATTTGCCAAGCATATTTTTTTTCATAAAGTTTTTTTAGTTCTGGATATGCTTTAGCTAAACCTTCTGTATCAGCCATAGCTCTATGACGAGTAGAAAAATCCACATTAAATTTAGTCATTAAGCTTTCTAATCCACAAGATTCTAACTCCGGATAAACTTCCTTAAACATCATTTGAGAGTCGATTCTTGCGTTTGTAATTGGTTTGCCCGTTTGTCGAATACTAGCTTCATTAATGAAGGAATAATCAAAAATCGCATTGTGAGCAACAATCGGATAATCACCAATGAAATCTAAAATCATTGGCATAACTTCCGCTTCAGTTGGTGCGTCTTTAACATCTTCTTCTGTAATACCATGAACAGCAATACTTGATTTTCTAATATG
>CAZNLZ010000180.1:0-3500 GCA_964574225.1 uncultured Muribaculaceae bacterium
TAAAATTTTAGCAACACCATCATATTCTTCAATTCTATCAGAATATACAAATGCCTCTTTTGCTTTCAAAATAATATCATCAGTCTTTGTAATTGGATTTTCAAATATACCTTCTGGCTTACTTAAATCAATTCTTATAAAGTCACCTTCAGTAATTGAACCTTTTGATACAAGAACAACATTTTCACTAGCTTTTAAAATATTTCTATCGTAATTAAAAATGATTTTTGAAGCAGTTAAAACAACATTTTGGTCTCTAAAATCAACCTTTGCATTACCAACAGCCTCAACCTCATAACGGTCAGGGAAATATTCCATATTATCAGCTGATATTTCAACACCATCAGCACTAGGAACTTTTACTTTTTTTTCTTTTACTGTTTCATCTTTAGAAAATGGCCACAATTCTTTAATTGAAAATTTCTTCTTTTCTGGCTCGCCAAGAAGTGCCTTTTGCTTTTCTTGTTCTTCTTTTTCAAGTTCTTTAACTAAATCAGCACCTCTATTTTTATTTTTCTTATTTTTCTTTAGATCTTCATCCTTATCAAAAATTGAACGAGAATCTTTAATATCAGATTCTTCTTCAACGTAATAAGAAGGGTAGTCATCATCATCGTAAACAGAATAAAAATCTGGTTCTTTTTTCTTTTTCTTGAAAATGTTATTTAAAAATCCACCTGATTTTTTAGCTTTTACAGTTTTTTTACTAGAAGTTCCCGCAAATGAATCTACAAATGGGTCTGGAATTGTTTGAACTGAAGGTTCTTCCATAAAATCATCCGATTGTTCAGTAAATAATTCATTTGATTTTGCTTCTTTTTTATTTTTTATAAAATCAACAACCGTATCATCTTTAGAATCAAATTCATTCTTATCTACATATTCAGGATTAAAAGATGAATAAAAAGGATCAACACCTAATTCTGGATATACATCAACAGCAAGTGAAGCCCCAACTGGAACTATTATTAATGCTAAAAGTATTATTAAATATTTGAACTTCACTTAAATTTCCTCTATATGTAATTTTGTGGATTTTGTGGTTTACCATTTATACGAACTTCAAAGTGTAAATGCGGACCTGTAGAATAACCTGTCGAACCAACAAGACCAATGATTTGTCCTCTTGTAACAACTTGTCCAACGGCAACTTTCTGACGAGACATATGCGCATACAGTGTAGTTGTTGGAGCACCATTCATAAGCCCGTGGTCAAGAATAACAACTCTTCCATATCCACCATACCAACCAGAATAAATTACTTTACCAGCATTTGAAGCTTTAATTGGTGTGCCCATTGGTGCCGCAATATCAATACCAGTATGGAATTTTCTTGATTTAAATTTTGGGTGGATTCTCCAACCATAAGGAGATGATAAACGTCCTTGAACAGGAGTCAAGAAGCCACCTGTTACAACAACAGCACTATTTTTAGTAGTTTTAGAAATCATAACTTCTAAGTTTGAAGATTGTCTTTCTAAATCTCTTTCTGCTTTTTCATATGCCAATCTATCATTTTGCAACTTATCAATCATTGATTGATTTTGTTTGATAATTTTCTTAATTTTTTTATTTTCTTTATCTATATTGCGCATAATGCCAGATAATTCGCGTCTTTCAGATTCCAAACGACGTTTTAATACAACAACATTATGTGCTTCTGTTTTTAATTCTTTCATTTTTTTCTTATCAGATTGAATAATTAAATTCTGATAATAAATTCTATCCAAAAATTGGCTAATACTGTTTGTTGATATCAACAAATCGAAAATAAGCGTGTGTTTTGTTTTATAAATACAACGAATTCTCTCCGCTGTTGCTTTCTGTCTTTTATTGTATTGCCCCAAATATGAATCTAAATCTTTTTGAAGCTGTTTAATATTTTTTTGTTTTTGATTATATTGATTTTCTGAACGTTGAAGAGCCTTTTGGTTCTTTTCCAATTTTTGTTGATTACGAGTTAACCTGTTAGATTCTTGTCTTTCAAGTTTATTTAATTTATTAATCTGTTTTCTAATTTCTTCTCTTTTTTGTTGGTCATCAGCAGCATAAGAAGTATTTGGCATATTTAAAAACATGACAAACAAAGCAAACAAACAAACTACAACTCTCTTAATCGAAAACATTATCTTTCCTATATTATTGGAATAGAAGGAAAATCATTCCCATTCCGAAGAACCAAGCAACAAGACAAATTAATAAAAATATTAATATAGCTTTTCTATTTTTTCTAAAAAATTCCATAGTATATCCCCAACATAAAGTCGTCTAATATAATTTTACTCTAAAAATCAAACAAGACAAATATATTAACCTATTTTTAACATATTTTTTTCAGTGATAATGTAATCACATTTTTCATCATAAAAATCAGGATGAACATCATCTAAAAATAAATCATTAAATACAAGAACAACTTTAATAACATCTTTTGGCAATTTTTTCAAAAATCTATCATAATACCCCTTGCCATAACCAATTCTATAACCATTTTTATCAGCAGATAATGCAGGTATTATAATTAAATCAAGACAAGAAACATCAACCGGCGCAGATGTTGGTTCTAAAATTCCATAAGAATTTTTTTCATAAGAACTATCATTTGGACAACATAACAATTCGTTATCAACACACTTTGGCAAAAACCAATTTTTGGATTTATCTTCAAAATAATCAAAAGTAGAAACTTCTGTTCCAAAAGAGGAATAACACAATATGTTTTTGGCATTTTGATATATTGAAGATGAAAATAAATTTTGTTTAATTAAAGAACTAAGATTTTCAACATCAAGTGTTGCTCTTTTTTCTTTTGCCCATTTTCTTAATTCTTTTTTCATAAAATCATTAAACAAAAAAAAGGGACTTTTGAAAAGTCCCTTTTTATGAAATTTCTCTTGACTATTTAATATTTGAGAAAGTCCAAGCATCATCTGCAGGTGGTTTTGTAGCTGCAGAATATTCTTGACCAGAAATTCCGCCTTCACCAGCTTCATGAGCTATTGGTTTATACAACCTGTTGTAATATTCAACAACCATTCTGTCTGAGTTAAAGTAAGCGTCAGCTGTTCTGATAGCTTGTCTCATCATTGTAGCCCATTGAACCTTATCATTGTAGTATGTTGGGATAATTTGATTTTCAATAATATCCATCATACATTCATAGTCTTTTTTGTGTCTTTCTTCCCAAGGAATATTGTCATCTAAGCCTGGATATTCGATTGTATAGCCGTTAATGCCTGGGAATGTACCTTCTACTGTCCAACCATCAAATGTTGATAAGTGAAGAGCACCGTTAGCATTAGCTGACATACCTGAAGTACCAGATGCTTCGAATGGTCTTAATGGTGTGTTTAACCAGATATCAGAAGCACGTTTCAATTTGCCACTTAAATCTAATTCATAACCAGTAAGAACAACAACATTCTTCATTGAGTATGAGCTTCTTAAAATTTTGATGAACATTTCTTTACCAATTACATCATCTGGGTGGAATTTACCAG
>CAZNLZ010000181.1:0-3499 GCA_964574225.1 uncultured Muribaculaceae bacterium
TTCGTTGTTATTTTAATCCTAAAAAAATAAAAACATGACTATAACCTTTTACTTATTATGTAAGAAGTTTTGCATGTTATGGGTTGGATTTTATTTTTTCTGACAAAAATATAATATTACATCAAGATATAAATGCAAGTCTTGATTAATTATTCCATTTTTAAATATTTAGAATCTTTCCAAGATAAATCCACATATTGTATTTTATCAATTAGTGGTTTGATTTCTGGCAAAATATGGTGAATTGATTTTGTTCTTTCATAAACTGATTCGTCAATTTTTCCAAGTTTAAGTTTTACGCTTTGAAGTTTTGCGAAAACATTTTTGGGATTTCTTATATCAATATATTCAACGTTTTCTCCAGAATATTCTTCTAAGTGAATGGCTAAATTATGCAAATTAGTTATTCTTTCAATATCCCAATTTTCGTAGTCATCACCTTTTGTTCCATATGTGAGGATTTTTGTTGTTTGCTGCTTTGCACTTAATGGCAAATATTCTTTTGGTATTAATTCTCCTGTAATTGCAAATGCGGCAATATCTGGTGCATCTTCTGCAGGAGAAATTGTAAGTACTGGTGTGACTTCTTCAACCATAACAACAAGTCTTGCTGGCAACCAATATCTTCTTATATATGCTCTTTTTATTGGAGGTAATTGTTCAATTTGATGAGCAGTTGCAGCAGGGTCTATTTTGTATAATGGTTCATCAATCAGAGGGATTTTTTTCATCTCGTTAATAATTTTTTCACTAGATGTTATATTATTTCCTAAAATTTCTAAGTGAACTGAATGCTTTTCATAAATATCTTGTGGTAAGTACCAGAAATGAGTTGCAGATAGTCTATATGCTGAATAAAAGATAAAAATTACAAATAAAAATCTGCAAATTTTATAGACTCTTCTCACGAAAATTTCTCCGCGACGAGCTTGTCTTCGAAGTTTATGGTGTCTTAGTCTTCTTTCTACAGCATATCCTTGTTGCATTATCTGTTTAGTCCTGCATTGTTTAAAATCATTAGTACTAAATCATCATATGATATTCCCATTACACCGGCTTGAGCAGGTAAATCACTTGTATCTGTCATTCCTGGGCTTGTATTTATTTCTAAAATATATGGGATTCCATCAGATATTAAAAAATCAACTCTGCTAACGCCAGCACATTCGCAAGCTTTATGTGCTAATATGGCTTTTTCTTTTATTGATTTAGTCATTTCTTCTGAAAGTTCAGCAGGAAGTATAAACTCTGTCATTCCTTTTGTATATTTAGCTTCAAAATCATACCATTCATTTTTTGGTCTAAGTTCTAAAATTTCTGTTGCAAATGTTTTACCATTATCGTCTAAAACACCAACAGTTGCACAAACGCCTATAATATATTCTTCTATTAAAATATCTTGATTACACTCTGCAGATTTTGCATATAATTCTTCAAGTTCTTCAGGTTTATTAACCTTGTACATTCCAATGCTTGAACCTTCGCATACAGGTTTAAGCATTAATGGATATTTTAAACTCTCAACCGCTTTTACAACATCTTCGCCTTTTTTAACAAATACTGATTTTATAAGTGGCAAGTTGTATTTTTTTAAAACAGTTTTTGTATATTCTTTATTTATACATGTTGCACTTGCGAAAACGCCACAACCTGTATATTCAATTCCTAATAATTCTAAAGTTCCTTGAATACAACCATCTTCACCATATTTGCCGTGAAGTGCGTTATAAGCAACTTTAACATTTTTATTAATTAAAGTTTTTGCAATATTTTTATCAACGTCAACTAGTTCTACATTTGTGTAGCCTAATCTTTTTAATGATTCAAATACGTTTTTACCTGAACGAAGAGAAACCTCTCTTTCGCTTGATAATCCACCACAAAGAACAGCTATTTTTGTGTCGTTTGGATATTTTTTTGTGTTATTAGTTCCCATAATTTATACTCTTGTGTTCCTTTATCCCCAATATACTTTATTTCTGGTTGTAATTCTATTCTATATTTTTCTTTTACTTTTGAATACATTTTATACATTAATGTTAAAACATCTAAAGATGTTGCATCATTTTGGTTAACAATAAAGTTTGCGTGGTTTTCAAAAACCATTGCACCACCTTCTTTTGTTCCTTTAAATTCGCATAAGTCAAGTAATCTTCCAGCTGAATCATTTTCTGGATTTTTAAATGTACTGCCGGCATTACCAAGTTTAAGTGATGGTTGTCTATTTTTTCTAAATTCTATATTTCTTGCAATTATTTCATCAATTTGCTCTTGATTTCCTTTTTTTAGTTCAAAAATTGCATCCAAGACAATGTAATTTCCAGATGAAATTGCTGTTTTTCTATATTCGAATTTCATTTGCTCTTTTGATAGAGTTTCTATTTTTTTTGTTATTAAATTAAAAACTCTTGCTGAAACAAATGTATCTGCTATTGCTTGATTATGAGCTGAAGCATTCATATAAATCATTCCGCCAAAACTACCAGGAAACCCAACTAAAAACTCAAATCCGGTTAGTCCTAATTTTTGGCATTCTTTTGCAACAATTGGTCCTCGTGTGCCTGCGCTTACAAATACTTTCGTTCCATCAATTTTGTAACTTGAAATATTTTTTGTCAAAATAATATTTTTATTAATATATTCTGATGAAAATATAACATTTGAACAATTGCCAAGAATAAAATCATATTCTTCTGTTTTGAGTAATGTTACTAGTTCTTCAACTGAATTTGGCAGAGCAACTTTTTTTACAGTTCCGCCAATTCTAAACGTAGAGTCATTTTTTATTGAGTAATTTTCAATTATCTGCATTTTTCTATTAATGAACCTATTTTAGTAACTGTTCCAGCACCTAGTGTTATTACTATATCATTTTCTTTTAATTGTGAGTATATTTTTTTAGAAACTTCTTCAATGTTACCGGATACATATTTTGCATTTTTATGTGCAATTTCAGCAACGAAGTTTTCGCTAGTTATGCCTTCTATTGGGTCTTCGCCTGCAGGATAGACATCAATTGTTAATAGCTCATCTGCATCATCGAATGCTTTTTTAAATTCGTCCCACAATCCTTGCAGTCTTGTGTATCTATGCGGTTGGAAAATTGCAACAACATTTGCGCTATCTTTTACTGCGTTTTTTACACTTTCTAGTGTTGTTTTAATTTCGCTTGGGTGATGTGCATAGTCATCATATATTTTTATATTATTGAATTCACATATTTTTTGAAATCTTCTGCCCATTCCGCTAAAAGTATAGAAATGTTTTGATAATTCTTGAGTGTTTATTCCTGCTTGATGTAATGCAGAATATACACCTAGTGAATTATAAACATTGTGTAAACCCGGAACAGATAATTTTATCGTATCAATTTTTTCTTCTTTAAAATAGATATCAAATTTAGATTCTAATCCGTTAAACTCGATATTCTTTGCAGTATAGTCAGCATTATTTAAACCAAAAGTAATATAGTCATAGTTTGGATATAATTCTATAAAAT
>CAZNLZ010000182.1:0-3489 GCA_964574225.1 uncultured Muribaculaceae bacterium
ATTAATAAACCTTCTAAAATGTGAGCACGCATTTTTGCTTTTTTCAAGAAGAATAAAGTTCTTCTTGTGATGATTTCAACTCTGTGTTCAATAAATTCGTTTAATACTTCAAGAAGGTTCATCAATCTAGGTTGTTGACCAACTAAAGCAAGCATATTAACACCAAAAGTTGTTGTTAATTGAGTATATTTATATAAGTTATTTTTAACTACTTCAGGTTTTGCGTCACGTTTTAATTCGATAACAATTCTGATACCTTCTCTATCAGATTCATCACGAATGTCTGAAATACCTTCGATTTTCTTGTCCCGAACAAGTTCTGCTATTTTCATAATTAAAGCAGCTTTGTTAACTTGATAAGGAATTTCTGTTACAACGATAGCTGTTCTTGATTGACGTCCACCACCAGCAGGGATTTCTTCAAATGTTGAAATAGAAGACATTTTAACAGAACCACGACCTGTGTGGTATGCTTTTCTGATTTCAGATAAACCAATAATGCTTGCACCAGTTGGGAAATCAGGTCCTTTAATGTGTTGCATTAAACCATCAATTGTCAATTCTGGATTATCAATTAATGCAATTGTTCCGTCAACAATTTCGCATAAATTGTGAGGTGGAATATTTGTTGCCATACCAACAGCGATACCAGAAACACCGTTTAATAAAAGCATTGGTAATCTAACAGGAAGAACAGAAGGTTCTTCTAATGAACCATCAAAGTTTGGTACAAAATCAACAGTTTCGCAGTCGATATCAGCAAGCATAGATGTTGTAATTTTATGCATTCTAGCCTCTGTGTACCTCATAGCCGCTGCGCCGTCGCCGTCAACAGAACCGAAGTTTCCGTGTCCGTCAACAGTTAAATATCTTGTAGAAAAATCTTGAGCCATACGAACCAATGATTCATATACAGCAGTGTCACCGTGAGGGTGATATTTACCAAGTACTTCACCAACGATTCTCGCACACTTTTTAAATGGTTTATCTGGTGTCATACCAAGTTCGTTCATGGCGAATAAAATACGTCTGTGAACAGGTTTTAAACCGTCTCTAACGTCTGGCAATGCTCTACCAATAATTACTGACATAGCATAGTCTATATAGCATTGTTTCATTTGTTCACGTATATTAACCGGAACGATTTTGCCATCTTCAAAAAAATTCTGTTGAGCCAAAACTTATACCCCTTTTATAAAATTAAAATTTATTATTCCCTCACTCATCCCCAATATAGGGTCATGATACTTATATTGTAACATAAACACGCTTTTGAGCAAATTAATTAACAATAAAAAAGAAAACTTATAAAAAAGTTTTCTTTTTTGTTTATATTCAGTTTGGATTCGTTTTTAATTTTGTAATAGTCCGTATTTTCTTGCCACTTTTATTGATTCTTCGTTCATTGCCATTGGAATTCCCTTCATCTTCATATCTCTCATATAAGCATATCTGTGTCTGCCATCTTCGAATATGATTTCAGGCTGTCTTCCATTATCATTTATGTACACAGTTGGTGCGTATATTTTTTTGCCTGTTTTTAAATATTCTTCAAATCGTTCCATTCTTTCAGGTTGAGAAATATTTCCAGATCTTCCTATATACATTGCACCATAGTCTTCATATTTCATGTCGAAGTTGAATCTATCAACTTCAACTAATTGAAAACCTCGTTTCTTGTCATGAGGGTCTAAAACTATTCTTTCTTTAATGCTTTCTGGTGAGTCTAACAAAGTATAGAATGAAGTCCTTGTAAAGTTTATTCCTTGATTTGCAAGCATTGTTTCGATTTCATCATCAGCCTCATAGTCTGCACCAATAATTCTTGTTGTTGCGTGTCTATAGCTGTAATTTTCTTCTGGAATGTCTGTTTCTGCGTATATCTTGCTTCCTTGAAAACAATAGCGATTTTCTATATCTCGTATGTTGTTAAGCTTATCAAGGTTTTCTTGTGCCTTTACTGTGTATAAACTTTTAAATGATGTATTAATGTTGTTTAAACTGTTGATTTGCATATAAATTCCTTTTTGTTTGTGTAAAACGCGTAAAGAATAAAAATTGCCTATAGCTATTTTTTTTTAATTATTTATTTTATAATTCTTAGGAAAGAGAAAATTGTTATGCAAAATATACAGACAGAAACTTCAGAAATAGTTGAAATCATTAATAAAACAAATTTTCAGCATGTTGCAATTATTATGGATGGAAATCGTCGTTGGGCAAAAAAAAGGATGTTGCCTTCTGCTGCAGGACACAAAAAAGGCGTTGAAGCTCTTCGTGCTACTTTAAAAGCTTGCGCAAAATTTGGTATTAAGTATTTAACTGTTTATGCTTTTTCTACTGAAAATTGGAAGCGTGATAAAGAAGAAGTTGAATTTTTGATGTCTTTGCTTGCAAAAACAATTGTAAATGAAGTTCCAGAATTTAAAGAAAATGATATTAAATTAACTTTTATTGGTGATAGAAAATCTTTAAGCAAGGAGATAATTGAAGTTTTAGAGTTTGGGGAAAAAGAAACTGTACATTGTAAAACTTTAAATCTTCAAATTGCATTTAACTATGGTGCAAGAATGGAAATAACAAATGCGCTTAAAGAAATTTCTCTAAAAGTTAAAAATGGTGATATTGATATTGATGAAATTACAGAAGAAGTTATTTCGCAAAATTTATATACATCAAGTATTCCAGATCCAGATTTATTAATTAGAACGGGTGGAGAACAAAGAATTAGTAATTATTTATTGTGGCAATGTGCTTATACTGAAATTTATATTACAGATATTTTCTGGCCTGAATTTGATGAAAAAGCACTTGCAGATGCAATTTTAGAATTTAATTCAAGACAAAGAAGATTTGGGAAATAAGCTATGATTAAAATTATTCTTGCGACATCAAACCCTCATAAATTAGAGGAAATTAATGCGATAAATACAAATTCTGAAATTGTTTTTGATGTTGTAAGTGGTGATTTTGACCCAGATGAAAATGGAACAAACTTTAAAGAAAATGCATTAATAAAAGCTCAAGAAGCTGCAAAAATAATGAAAACATATTGTTTGGCTGATGATTCAGGGCTTTGCGTAGATGTTTTAGAAGGACGTCCTGGCATACATTCTGCAAGATATGCACAGACTCAAAAAGAAAAAATTGAGAAACTATTAGCGGAGATGAAAGATGTACCTTATGATTGGCGTGGAGCACATTTTGTTTGTTCAATGGTACTTGTGGACGCTGAAGGTAAACTTGTTCGTTCCCAAGAGGGAAAAGTTCACGGATTTATTGATGATAGTCCAAAAGGTACAAATGGTTTCGGCTATGACCCAATCTTTTTTATCCCAGCAAAAGATAAAACAATGGCTGAACTTTCAGAAGAAGAAAAAAATTCTATTTCTCACCGTTCAAATGCTTTAAGACCAATGCTTAAATGGATTGAAGAAAATTTGATATAACATAAAGAATATTATCAATACATTATTTATGTTTTCGACC
>CAZNLZ010000183.1:0-3484 GCA_964574225.1 uncultured Muribaculaceae bacterium
TTTATGAACAAGGAGGAAAAATGAAATTAAACAAAATGACACTTGCTGCCGTTGTTACGTTCGGCGTTTTCGCAAGTACTAATGCAGGTTTTACACAAGAAACAGCAACTGAAACAACTAATGAACTTTTGGCCGCTTGCCCTTTGTCTGGATGCCCTTCTCCTGTGACACCACAAACTGCAAAATGTCCGAAATGTTTTAATGATATAGATCGTTGTTCTTGTATGCCTAAAACAACATCTTGTGACCCTTGCAAGAAAAAAACAAATTGTGATGATTGCCAGCCTGTAGCGGCTGATTGCAATCCTTGTCCGCCATTAGCACAATGCCCTGAACCATCTGAGCCCACTTGTGCAGTTTGTCCAAGTATTTCTGGTGGTAAAAAATTTGAACAACAAGTTTATGCATATCCAAATGCTATTTATGGACATAATCAAGTTGTAGGTGAACGAAATAATGGTTTATATACTGGTGATAGTTCTTGTGCTGGATTTAGCGGGATTCCTGTTTCACAACCTAATTCTTTAGCTTGTGGTTGTGAAAATGGTGATATGACTGGTGCTGCTGCACCTATCCCTTGTTTTGATAATGCTTGTCAAAGAGGTATTGGTGTTGATGATTCCGGTACAACGGGTTGCCCTGTTCAAATTCACACAAATACAAGTATGGAAGTTATGCAAAAGTCTTTTGAACCTTTTGAGTATTCAGCGGTAACAGGCGGAGCTGCTCCTATTGTAAGTGCTTTTGAAGACGTTCCAGATGGTTATTGGGCAAGTTGTGATATAAATGTTCTAACAGATAACAATATTATTGCAGGATATCCAGATAGAACATTTAAACCTAACCTACCTGTTTCTAGAGCTGAAATGGCAACTTTGGTTGTAAAAGGTTTTAATCTAAATGATAGTGTAACTTGTCCAAATAATATGTTCAGTGATGTTCCGCAATCTCATTGGGCAAATAAAACTATTGCGAAAGCGGTATCTAATGGTTTAATGGCTGGATACCCAAATAATAAGTTTAAACCAAATCAGCCTATTTCAAGAGCAGAAGCTTTTTCAATAATGGCAAAAGGTATTAATTGTCCTATGGATGAATGTAAAGCTGATGATGTATTAAGTCATTATTGTGATGGTGATTCTGTTCCAAACTGGGCTAGGGTTCCTGTTGCGAAGGTTCTTCAATCTGGTGGTATTTCAGAATTCCCAAATCCTAATCAAATTTCTCCAAACAAAGATGCAAGTCGTGCTGAAATTGCTTCTATGCTAGAAAATGTTAGAGTTGCATTAGGTTATAGTAATAATGATAAAGTAACATCATCTGATTGTGGTTGCGAACCTAAAAAAGCATATTATGAAAACGAAGAAGTTGTTACTATTCCAACATTACAGTTAACATTTAGTGATGAAATTAGTGCTAAATCTGCACATATTGGTGATAGATTCTCTGCAAAAACAATTGATTCTGTTACTATTAATGGAATGGAATTCCCTGCTGGTTCAAAAGTATATGGTAAAGTTTTAGAGGTTGTTAGACCTACAAAACATTGTCAGGGAGCTTTAAAATTATCATTTGAAAGAATTCAAAATGGTAAATGTAAAGCGCAGTTACCAAACCAAATTTTAACTGCTCAAGTTGCTAAAGTTAAAAAACCAAATCCTGTTGCTAGATTTGTTGAATTTCCATTTACTTGGACTGGTGGTTTGTTAGGTACTGTTGGTAGAACTGTTGGTGGTGCTATTGTTAGCGCAAGTAATGCCGTTGAACAAACTGTAAGTGGTATTGGTGTTGGTACTGGTGAAATATTCCAAGGTGAATTTAAGGCTGCGGGTAGAAGCTATCTTGATGTCGGTAAGGCTATTGTTACAGCCCCTGTTGATGTAACAAGAACAGCATTATCAGGTACTATGGGCTTATTCCAATATTCTGGTGATGAAATTACATATTTGATTGACCCATATGGAATGAAGGTATCTTCTGTAAATCCTAGAGAAAAAGTTACTATTGCATTTGGTTGTCAAGAACAATAGACTTTTTGTTAACACTCAAAGGCTCTCGCATTTGCGAGGGCTTTTGTTTTTAAGTTATTTATATGATTATTATCTTAAAAAATATGCTAGAATATTTTTATATTTATAGAATTGAGGTAGTTATGGCTGATAATTTAGAAATTATTCAATGTCCTGCTTGTGGTAAAGATATGGTAAAAGTATATATGCCTAGTGCTGGTATTAACTTAGACGTTTGCGTTAATGGTTGTGGTGGCATTTACTTTGATAATAGAGAATATAAAAAGTTTGATGAAAATAAAGAAGATATTACTCCTTTGATTGAAGTCCTTGAAGGTAAAAAATTCTCTTCTGTTGATGAATCTAGCGTTCGTGAATGTCCGTTCTGTGGAACAAATATGGTTAAAAATTTTGCCAGTGTTAAACATGAAGTTGAAGTTGATGAGTGTTATGGTTGTGGTGGTAAATTTTTAGACTATAAGGAACTTGAGACAATTCGTGGACAATATGAGACAGAAGAGCAAAGAGCTGAGGCTGTTATCAAAGATTTATATTCAAAGGTTGGTGTTGAACTTAGAATGGCAGAAATGAAACACAAAGAAAATATGTCAAAGCCAAGTATGTTAACAAGATTAATTAGGTTTAAAAATCCGTATTAATAAAAAAGCCCTCTATTAGAGGGCTTTTTAAATTTTAAACATCAATCTTTTCCATTAATTCATCTGAAATATCAAAGTTTGAATAAACATTTTGAACGTCGTCGTGTTCTTCTAATTTTGACATTAATCGTAAGATATTTGTTGCTATTTTTTCATCAGTAACTTCAACTGTATTTTCTGCTATTCTTGTTAATTCAGCTGATTTACCTTTGAAACCATTTTGTTCTAATGTTTCAACGCAAGTTTGAAAATCTTCAACAGCTGTTATTACTTTATAGATATCATCTTCATCAACAACATCTTGTGCATTTGCTTCAATTGCTGCTTCAAATAGTTTATCAAAATCTGTTGTTTCTTTATCAAACTCAATTGCACCAACTTGTTTGAACATCCAACCAACACATCCTGTTTCACCTAAGTTTCCGTTGAATTTTGAGAAGAAACTTCTAATATCGCCAGCTGTTCTATTTCTATTATCTGTCATTGCTTCAATAAAAATAGCTGTACCGCCAGCGCCGTATCCTTCATAAGTTAATTCTTCAACGTTATCAGCTCCACCGCCACCAGCACCTTTTTCTATTGCTCTTTTGATGTTGTCATTTGGTAGTCCAGCTGCTTTTGCTCTATCAATAGCAGTTCTTAAACGGAAATTTCCGTTTGGATCAGCTCCGCCCATTTTTGCTGCTACGATAATTTCTCTTGAAAATTTTTGAAATGTTACACCTCTTGCTGCATCAACTGCTGCTTTCTTGTGTTTAATGGTTGACCACTTTGAGTGTCCTGACATATATAATTTCCTTTCATATTTTTTTTCTT
>CAZNLZ010000184.1:0-3478 GCA_964574225.1 uncultured Muribaculaceae bacterium
AAGGTGTACAACAAGCATTATTAAAAATGATTGAAGGTACTGTTGCGAATGTTCCACCACAAGGCGGAAGAAAACATCCTCATCAAGAATTCATTCAAATTAATACCGCAAATATCTTATTCATTGTGGGCGGTGCTTTCGTTGGATTAGATAAAATTGTTGAAAGACGCGCTGGTGATTCTACATCAATCGGATTTGGTGCAAACCCATCTAAAACTCAAGCAGAAAAAGAACTTGAAGCTGCTAAATTATTAAAGAAATTACAACCAGAAGATTTATTAAAATTTGGTTTAATTCCTGAATTTATCGGTCGTGTTCCTGTTTATGCAGTTTTAGACCCGCTTGAAGAATCTACACTGAAAAACATCTTAACTCAACCAAAAAATGCATTATTAAAACAATATCAATGCTTACTTGGTATGGATGGTGTTGAACTAAGTTTTGAACCTGAAGCTATTGATTTAATTGCAGCTGAAGCGATTAAACGTAAAACAGGTGCAAGAGCTCTTCGTTCAATCGTAGAAGAAATCATGATGGATATTATGTATGCACTACCATCTCAAGAAGATGTAAAAGAATTTACAGTTACAGCAGATATGGTTAAAAAGAAAAACGAAGGCGGAGCCGAGTTAATCAAGCTTCCAACAAAAGAAACTAAAAAGGAAGAAACAAAACCCGCTGAAGAAATAGCATAAGTAAAAAACCTCTGTTAACGCAGAGGTTTTTTATTGGCAAAAATTTTATTCAGACGTTTTAGAAAAGATATGATGAATGTATCTTTTTATGGTCTAAAGGAAAATATTCAATACGGACACGAAGCAATTGCACGTGTCAAAAAAGACTATCCAAATGGATTTAAGTCCAATACTTATTATGAAATGTTTTCTGAAGAAAAAAAGCCAGAAGTTATTGAAGAATATACACAAGGCATTATAAATTCTCGACAACAACTAAAAAGACATATGAGGCATGGTCTATTAGAAAGAGATGCAACTGAAATTATTGCAAGAGAAACTGGATTTGCAAATTGCGGTGAACAAGCTTTTCTTGTTAGTAATAGATTAAAACAAATGGGCATAAAACACAAAGTAGTTAATATGGCTATTTGTTCAAACAAAACAAACTATGTTGAAAATGGACACACTTTTTGTGTTATTGATACTGATTTTCCAATAGACCCAATGGAACCAAGAAGTTGGAGTGAAGATTCAGTTATTGTAGATATGTGGTCAAATACTGTGGCAAAAAGCAAAGATGCTCTTGAATATTTTTACGAACTATTCAAACCAGAACCAAGAAAACAATATGTCCGCTTTACTAGAGTTTTTGAATAGAAATACTATTTCTTCAATAAATTTCGTTTTCATATAAACTAATAATTAAAAATTTTGAAGAAAACCCAATCAGTTATATAATGATATCTATGGAAGAAAAGCAAAACAATTTAGACCAAGCACATATAGATTTCATTTCAACTGTTAGTCACGAACTTAGAACGCCATTAACAAGTATAAGAGGCTTTGCTGATACGCTGTTAACATCTTATGACAGATTGACTCCAGAACAGCGTGAAAAATTTTTAAACATCATCAAAGACCAATCAAACAGGCTAATAAATCTTGTTGAAAATCTTTTAACTGTTTCTAAAATGCAGTCTGATAAAGAACTTATGATTTATAAATCAATTGATGTTCCGCCTTTTGTTGACGCTTGTGTTCAAATGATAAAAAACCAATATAAAACTCATAAGTATATTGTTAATTACGAAAAAAACTTGCCTAAAATTATGGTTGATACCGACAAGTTTCAACAAATTTTATTAAATTTAATTGATAATGCTTCAAAATATTCACCAGAAGCTTCAACTGTATTGATTTGCGTTAGCCAAAATTATAGTGAAAATACAGTTATCCTTAGCGTAAAAGATGAAGGTATTGGAATAGCACAAGAAGATATAAACAAAATTTTCAATAAATTTTCACGCATTGATTCACCACTTACAAGAAAAATTCAAGGCAACGGGCTTGGTTTATACATCACAAAGACTCTTGTTGAAAAGATGAACGGGACAATCAGCGTTGAAAGCAGTGAAAAAGGAAGCGAATTTAAAGTAATTTTTAAATCTGCAACACCAGAAGATGACGGAAAAAAGGCGATATGTTAGTTAAAGTTGTTTTAATCATTGATAAAAGAAAAGAACAATCAACTAAATATAAAAAAATCTTAGAAAATAGTGATATCACTGTTTTTGTTGCTTCTGATTTTGCCCAAGCACTTAATTTTATGAATTCCTTTGAACCTGATTTAATACTAATTTCCGATAGTTTAGATTTTGATGTAAAGAAAGCGTTAGAACAAATTAGGGTGCTAACATATAATACTCGCCCTGCAGTTGTTGCATTGTCAAAATCAAACCATATTCAAGACAAAATTGAGATTTTGGATGCCGGAGCAGATGACTTTTTAAGCGAGCCTATAAATAACGAAGAATTTAAAGCACGTGTGCTAGCCCATTTAAGACGCAATTTTGAAAATTCATTCTCTGAAAAAACAATGCTTTTTAACTCCAAAATTTCATACAAAATGATTAAAAGGGTTTTAAATAATCAATCAGAATGGGCTGTTATGCTTATTGATATTGATAATTTGGAATTCTACAAAGAAATTTATGGCGAACTTGCAACTGATAAATTATTGCAAACATATTCTGCAATTATAAAATCTTCGCTTGACTCTAATGACTATATTGGTCAACTTGGAGAAGAAGATTTTGTTGTAATCACAAGTAACGAAAGAGCTGAAAAAATCGCTAATTATTTGGTTTATGCGTTTGATACAGTTGTTTCAAAATTCTATTCTGAAGCTGACGCAAAACGTGGTTTTACTTTTATGCACGGAGATGATTCCGCTGAAGACAAAGTAAACCTAGTTTCAACAAGCATAGGGGTTATTTCGAATCTTTATAAAAACTATAATGACCTAAAACAGGTTATTAGCTCGCTAATTACAACTCACAAACTTGCAAAATATAAAACTGGTTCAGCTTTTGTAATTGAACGCCCAAAAATTGGAGCAGACAATGCTGTTGAAGAAAAAGAACTAAACAGAAACATTTTAATTGCAGAACCTGATGAAGCCCTTTCAATTCTGCTTGAAGCAACAGCTAGATTACAAGGCTACAATGTAAAAGTAGTTAGTGCATTTTCTGATATTGAATATGCTATTGAAGAATTTAACCCTTCAATAATTATTCTTGATGCAGGCAATAATGATACTCTTCAAGGACTTGATATTTGTCGCAAATTAAAGTTTGAAATGCAAAATTTAAAATCAAACATAATATTCACCACAACAATTCACGATAAAGAGTTAGTTTTAAATGCTGGTGCTGATTTATATTTACCTAAACCATACGAACTTTCTGTTATGTTTGGTTGGATAAAAAAGTTTAATGATAATTTTAATGAATAAGGAGATA
>CAZNLZ010000185.1:0-3464 GCA_964574225.1 uncultured Muribaculaceae bacterium
GGTATTTTGTGCGGTATAGATATAGTTGAAATGGTATTTAAAACTTTATCAAAAGAAGTTAGAGTAGAAAAATACTTTAAAGACGGAGAAAAAATTCAAAAAGGCGATACATTAGCTGTTATTACAGGGTCAGCAAGAGCAATTCTAATTGGTGAAAGAACGGCATTAAACTATGTTCAACGTCTAAGTGGTATTGCAACTGAAACAAACAAATACCAAGTTGCGATTGGCAACAACAAAGCAAGAATCACAGATACAAGAAAAACAACACCTGGATTTAGAATGTTTGAAAAATACGCTGTATTCACAGGCGGTGCAAGACTTCATCGTTTCAATTTAGCAGATTGTGTAATGATAAAAGACAATCACATTCAATTCGCTGGTTCAATTACAAATGCTGTAAATAAAATTAGAGAAAGATTATCTCACACTCATAAAATCGAAATCGAATGTGACACTATTGAACAAGTAAAAGAAGCAATCAATGCAAAAGCAGACATTATTATGCTTGATAATATGAGTTGTGATTTAATGAAACAATGCGTTGAGTTAATAGATGGCAAAGCAATGGTTGAAGCAAGCGGTAATGTTACAATTGAAACAATCGGAGAAATAGCAAAAACAGGTGTGGACGTTATTTCTTCAAGTGCAATCGTTGCAAAAGCAAAAACTCTTGATGTTGCATTAGACATGTAATCATTTTTGTTGCAAAATAAAGAGAATAAAGAGGTTAAACATTTGAACATTGTCGTATTTGTAAAACAAGTTCCTGATACAAATGACGTAAAATGGACAGAAAATAATAACATTGACAGAACCAATATGGAATCTGTCATTAATCCGGCTGATAAACAGGCTGTAGAAGCAGCATTAATTTTACAAGGTAGATATGGGGCAACAATAACAGCAGTTACAATGGGACCAGCAAAGTCTGTTGAAGTTCTAAAAGAAGCAATTGCGATGGGTGTTGATGAAGCTTTTTTACTTTGTGATAGTAAATTTGCTGGTTCTGATACTTGTGCAACATCTAAAGTTTTAGCCGCAGCAATAAAAGAAAAATTACCACAAACAGATTTAATTCTTTTTGGACAAACTGCAATAGATGGAGAAACCGGACAAACTGGAACATCTACAGCAACAAGACTTGGATTAACAGCAATTTCAAATGTAAATGAAATAATTGAAATAAACGAAAATTCAATTGTTGTGAACACAGAAACTGAAAATGAAAAAATTACTTTAAAAACGAAATTACCTTGTGCACTTTGCATAAACAATTATGTTTTTAAACCACGAGTTCCAAGAATTACTGGTTACATAGAAGCACAAGATTATAATTACAAATCATACAATATTTATGATTTAAATTTGCAACCAGATGAAACAGGGGTAAAAGGCTCACCAACCTATGTTTCAAAAGTATTCAAAACCCAAGAAGGTAGAAATTGTAAACTCATAAACTTTGAAGAAGAAGGAAGCCTTCAATCAATTATAAAAGAGGTATTGGAGCAGTAATGGAACCAAACGGCATTTTAATATATGGTGAATTAAATGAAGATTGCAGCGTTAATAACGTTGTTCTTGAACTGCTTACAAAAGCTAGAGAATTAAAAGAAAAAATCTGGAACCAAAGAATTATGGTTTGCGTTATTGGAAAAAGAATTAATTACGAACCAATAATTCAAACACTTGGCGAACACGGCGCAAACGAGGTAGTTTTAATAACTGATGATAGATTAGGCGAATATAATAGAAACTATTATTCAGAAATTTTCACTCGAATTGCAAAAAAATATCCACCTAGAATTATTCTAGTAGGAGCAACAAATCAAGGTAAAGAAATAGCTTCATACACTGCAACAAAACTAGAAACAGGTTTAACTGCTGATTGTACAAACCTAAATATCAGCGAAAACAACCTATTACTGTCAACTCGCCCAACCTTCGGTGGTCAATTAACTGCAGATATTTTATGCAAAACATTTCCTCAAATGGCAACAGTTCAAGCAAATACTTTTAAAGCGACAACTTGCGAAAACTATGTAAACGCTATCTTCAATTGGATGGATATAGATAAAATTGAAAATCATATTGAATTCATCAATAAAATTAAGAAAAGCCAGAATGCAAAAGACATTAATACAGCACAAATAATTGTTTGTGGTGGAGCTGGAGCTTGCAAAGATAATGGATTTACATTAATCTATCAATTAGCTCAAAAACTAAATGGCGCTGTAGCTGGTTCAAGAGAAGCTTTCGAGAAGGGTTATATTACAAAATCTCAACAAGTAGGTCAAACAGGAAAAACAGTTGCACCAAAGTTATATATAGCAGTTGGTATTTCAGGTGCAAACCAACACTTAGCAGGAATTAAAAATAGTGATAAAATTATTGCTATAAATAATGATAAAAATGCACCAATCTTTGAACACGCTGACGTTGGAATAGTTGGAGATTTGTTCAAAGTATTACCAGAAATTATTGATAATATAGATAAATAAAAAAGGAAAAAAGATGAGCAGCGAAACAAACACAAATAGCTTGAAACCATTTTCAACAGTTCAATTGTTGAACTTCTGTCTTGGCTTTTTCGGTTTACAATTCGCTTGGCAAATGAGAATTATTTTGTCAGGTCCTGTAACAGAAGGCTTAGGCGCATCACCATTATTATTTGGACTTATTTGGTTAGCAGGTCCTGTAACAGGAATGTTAGTACAACCAATTATTGGTGAATTAAGCGATAAAACACACACAATTTTTGGAAAAAGAAGACCATATTTGTTTGCAGGTGCATTATTTGCCAGCTTGGCATTATGGGCATTCCCAAACTCAGCTTTACTTTGGGATAAAATTGCAGCAACATTCCATTTGCCAGCTTTAGCATTTGGCGGATTAATTATTGCAGCAATTATGATTTGGGTTATCGACGCTTGTGTTAACGCAGCTCAAGGTCCATATAGAGCTTTAGTTCCAGACTTAGTTCCACAAGAACAACACTCGTTAGCAAACGCTTATTTAAGTTTTGCTATTGGTCTAGGTTCTGTTGTAGCAGCTGGTACAGCTCCATTTTTAAAATATGTTTGTAACTACCAAATGAGTATTGAAGCTCAATTTGTAATGGCAGCATTAGCATTCTCTTTAGCAATGCTTTGGACTTGTATCACAATTAAAGAACATAAAACTCAAAAAGCAGAAGTAAAAGAAGAAAAAACAGAAGAAGTTAAAGAACCACAACCATCATTTATCAAAAAAGTTGTTGATTTCTTTAAATCTTCACCAGAAGTTGGGAAAATTTGCACACTTCAATTATTTACTTGGATTGGTATTATGAGTTTGTTTATATTCTTTACTCAATACGCTATCCACACAGTTTTTGGAGTTCCAGACTTAACAACAGCAACAGAAGAAGTTAAAAATTCATATACAGCAACAATAAGCCAAGCAACAAACTTTTCATCAATCTG
>CAZNLZ010000186.1:0-3456 GCA_964574225.1 uncultured Muribaculaceae bacterium
TTCACCAATTAATGATTATGTAATCGCTTCATTAAAACCAAAAACTAAGAATAAGTTATTTACAGCTTTTAATAGCTTTTGTTCTTTGCTAACTTCTGGAGATTGAGTTTTGTTTGGAAGAGTTGGTGCGATTTTATCATAGCCATTAATTCTTGCGATTTCTTCAATTAAATCAACTTCTTGTTTTACATCATTAACTCTAAAGCTTGGAGTTCTGAATTTTGCAGCTGCAACATTTTGTCCAAGTAATTCAAATCCTAAGTTTTCAAGAATTTCAATACATTTAGCTGCAGGAATTTCGCAACCAAGAATTCTTTTGATTTGTGCAAATCTAAGTGTTATTTCTATATTTTCAGCTTCATTTGAGCCTGTTTCTACAACACCTTCAACTTTTGCGTCAGCATATTGTGTTAATAATTGCATTGCTCTTAGTAAAGCTGGTTTTGTTGCTTCAATATCAACGCCTCTTTCAAATCTTGCACAAGCTTCACTTCTATAACCAATACTTCTTGCATTTTTTCTGTTTGTTGGTGGAGTAAAGTATGCAGATTCTAAAACAATATTTTTTGTATTGTCGTCAACTTCTGAATTTGCTGCACCAAATACACCAGCAACACAAACACCAGTTTCTTTTGTTGCACACAAGATTGTATCGTTGTTTAATTTACGCTCAACACCATCAAGTGTAACTATTGTTTCGCCTTCATTTGCTCTTCTTACACAAATATATCCATTTAATTTATCCATATCAAATGCGTGAAGAGGTTGTCCATATTCAAGTAATACGTAGTTTGTAATATCAACAACATTGTTAATTGAGCGAATACCTGATGCTTCTAATCTTCTTTTCATCCAATCAGGAGAATCTTTTATAACAACATCTTTTAAAAGACCTGCTGCATAGTATGTACAAGCATCTTTTGCAATAATCTCAACTTCAAATTTATTTGTATCTAAGTTGTTTGTTGATTCTATTTTTGAGAAGTTTAATTTTTTATTGAATAGTGAACAAATTTCTCTTGCAACACCAAGCACTGACATTTCATCGCCTCTGTTTGCAGTTGGTGCAACATCAATAATAGTGTCTTCTTTAATGTTTAATAATTTTTCAAGCGGTGTTCCTAACTCTATATTTTCAAATAATCTATTTAAAATTAAGATTCCATCTTCTTCTTGCATATTTTCAAGACCTAATTCATCTTGAGAACATAGCATACCTTGTGATTCAACACCTCTAATTACTGCAGGAGTTAATTCAAATTGTTCACCAGTTTTTCTATTTAAAACTTTAGAACCTACAGATGCATAAGGGATAATTTGACCTTCTGCAATGTTCTGAGCACCGCAAACGACTGTTTTTGTGCAAGAACCTAAGTCAACATCAACAAGATGAAGTTTATCTGCATTAGGGTGTTGTTTAACTTCCTTGATTTTTGCAGTGATTATATTTGTAAATTTTGCGCCTGTTTTTTCTATCTCTTCAACTTCTAAGCCACTCATTGTTAATTCATGAACAATTTGTTCAACAGTCAAGTCGCTTATATCAACGAATTCATTTAACCACTCTAATGATATTTTCATCTCTTTTACCTCTTTACTATATATAGTTAAATTTTATTATAAAGACATTTTCATGTCACCTTCTTTTATTTGTGTTTATTTTTCATTACTAATCGTTTACATTTTTACAAAATTTCTCTATCTGACTAAAATAATAATATGAGTAAGAAATTTATAACCTTCATAGTATTATTTTTCATATTAGCTTTTGTTTATTTTCTATCTTCATCTGTTTTAGATAACAAGGTGAGTGATGTTTTAACAAAAACTTTTCTTGAAATTACGCCTAAAAAGTCGTCACAAGAAGTTGTTTTAGTGCTTGTTGACGATGTATCTATTGATAAGATAAAGTGGCCTTGGCAACGTAAATTATTTTCTGATATTTTCACTTTCTTAGAAAAAGATTGTGGTGCAAAAGCGATTGTTTTCCAAAACTTGGTTGTTCTTCCTGATTCATATAATCCAGAAAGTGATACAGAATTTTATAAAACTATTGCTCAAAGTGATAAGTTAATTAATAGTTTTATTTTTGTTAATTCGAATGTTGCTGGTGATGTACTTCCTTCTGAGTATTTAACTTCATTTGAAAGTAAAAATAAGGTTTATATAGAAAATAGAAGTTCTTTTTTTACTAAAAATCAATATAAAGCAGTTTTTAACCTTCCCAAAGATTATTTGTTGAGTGTAAATAATTTTGCTTCATCAATTCTTCCAGAGGATAAAGATGAAATATTAAGAAGCTACATGCCTATTGTTCAGCTTAATGACACATTCTATCCTTCATTAGCTTTGAGTGCATATTCCCTTTATACAGGTATTACTAATTTCGTTTTATATGATGATTATTTTTGTTCTGCAGATGAATGTAAATCGTTAAAAATTCCGGTTTATAAGCAACTTACAAAAGATTATATTGGTAATTCAATTGAAGGTATTTATTCTAAAATTAATTGGTACACACCAACTGGTGAATATTATTCACACAAAAAGTATTCTGCTATTGATTTACTTGACTCATATTATGCAATTAAGGACGGAAAAAAGCCTAAATTAAATCCAAATGATTTTAAAGATAAAATTGTTATTATTGGATTAAATGCTGATAAAAATGTTTGGGATCAGTTAAGTGAAACACCTGTTTTGAAAAAACAAGCAGATGTTGATGTTCACGCTACTATGCTTAGCAATATGCTTTCTAATAAATTTTTCTCTGAACAACATGATAATTCTACCTTATTGATTACTTCTGTATTTGGTTTTTTAGTTGTTCTTGGTTTTAGAAGACTAAAAAGTAATTTAATTTTTGCATTGGTATTATCTTTTGTTTATTTTGTCTATTTTATAATTCAGTTTTATAGCAATGTTTATATTCCGCCTATATCGCCTATTTTGACTATTTTATCAGTAACATTGTTAAAAGAGGTTTATTTGTTAATTACAATTGACAAAAATGCTGAAATGGTAAAAAGGGCAATGGGTAAATTTGTTTCAAAAGACGTAATGAAAAAAGTTCTTTCTGATGCTGATAAATTAAAGCTTGGAGGTATTAGGGCTGTAGTTACAATATTATTTGTTGATATTCGTAATTTTACTCAAATGTCAGAAAATCTTTCACCTCAAGAGGTTACATCTGTATTGAATGAGTATTTTTCTACTATTGAACCAATAATTGCAAGACATAATGGTATTGTGAATAAATACATGGGTGATGGTGTTTTAGCTGTATTTGGAGAGCCTATTAAAGATGATAATCACGCTATTAATGCTATAAAATGTGGTAATGAAATTAGAAAAAAAGTAAAGATTCTAAGAGAAAAGTTACTTTCTGAGGGTGGACCAACAATTGAAATTGGTATTGGTATAAATACTGGCGAGGTTTTTGCGGGTAATATTGGT
>CAZNLZ010000187.1:0-3454 GCA_964574225.1 uncultured Muribaculaceae bacterium
CTATCCAGACCTTCCAAAAGGCTATCAAATTTCTCAATATGACCAACCAATTTGTATAAATGGTCACATTGATATTGAAGGCAAAAGAATTGGTATTACAAGAGCACACTTAGAAGAAGACGCTGGCAAACTAGTTCACATGGGTGCTAGCGGTATCGCAGGTTCTAGCTATTCTTTAGTTGACCTTAATAGAGCAGGAACACCTTTATTAGAAATCGTATCTGAACCAGATATGCGCTCAAGTGATGAAGCAAGAGCATATATGGAAGAATTAAGAACAACTTTAAGATACATTGGTGTTTGCGACGGAAACCTAGAAGAAGGTTCAATGAGATGTGACGCTAACATTTCAATCCGTCCTGTTGGTCAAGAAGCTTTCGGTACAAGAGCAGAAATCAAAAACGTAAACAGCTTCCGTGCACTTCAAAGAGCTATTGAATATGAAATCGATAGACAAATTGATTTGGTAGAAGCTGGTGAAGAAGTAGTTCAAGAAACAAGACTTTGGGACGATAATCAAGGCATTACAAAATCTATGAGAGGCAAAGAAGACGCTCATGATTACAGATATTTCCCAGAACCAGACTTAATGCCATTAGAAATTTCAAGAGAATGGGTTGATAGAATAGCTGCAACAATGCCTGAACTTCCACAAGCTAGAAGAAACCGTTATGTATCATATGGTTTAACAGCTTATGACGCTAATGTTTTAGTTGAACAACAAGATATCGCTTTATTCTATGATAAAGTTGTTGACCTAAAAGCAGACGCAAAAGTTGCAAACAACTTCTTGATGAAAGAAATTGCAGCATACTTAAAAGAAGAAAAAGTAACAATCGAAGAAACAAAATTAACAGCAGAAAACTTCGCTGAATTAATTAACTTAGTAACTTCTGGTGCTATTTCAAACAACATTGGTAAACAAATCGTTGTTACTTTATTAAAAGAAGGTGGCAGTGCAAAAGCTATTGTAGAAAAACAAGGTTTAAGCGTTATTTCAGATGAAGGCGCATTAAAAGAAATTTGCCAAAAAGTAGTTGATGCTAACCCTTCACAAGTTGAACTATATAGAGGCGGTAGAGATAAATTATTTGGTTTCTTCGTAGGTCAAGTAATGAAAGAAACTCAAGGTAGAGCTAACCCTCAATTATTAAATAAACTTTTAAAAGAAGCTTTAGACCAATAAATAAAAGCCCTCAATAATTGAGGGCTTTTTTATTAAATATAAATACATAAAATGATACTGTCACCCTGAATTTGGTTCAGGGTCTTTTCATTTGCAAATTTCAACTATATTTGATTACTGGTTAGATGCTGAAACAAGTTCAGCATGACAGTTTAGTTTTATCACTACGATACAAAGCGAATATAAGAAATAAAGCGAGTAACAATGAGCCTGTATAAGTTAGCTAGGTAAAAATATATGAAAAGTCATACTGAGTGAAACGAAGAATCGCAAAGTCTTGGAATAAATATATTATCTATTGAGATACTTCGCTAACGCTCAGTATGACGTTTTTTATTTTCTGTCATTCTGAAGAGCAAAGCGAGTTCAGAATCTTTCCAAATTACAAATTTAAGCATTTTTTCTAGTAGTCAGATTCCGAAATCAATTCAGAATGACATTAAGCGAACTTCGTAAGCTTGTATGCGAAACACAGTATGGTCGAGTAACAACTATATGATTTTTGGATTACTTCGTAGTTTTTCCCCTCGCAATGACACAAATGTCATTCTGAGGCTTTTGCCGAAGAATCGCAAAAATTATAAAGACAATGAGATACTTCGCTAACGCTCAGCATGATATTTTATTTTCATTTGTCTGTCATACTAAATAAAACTGAAGTACCTCAATGACAGAATACAAAAAGAGCGAGAATTTCTTCTCGCTCTTTTGTTTAAACTAAACTATAGTTAACCAACTATGAACCTGTTGATACTTGTCTATCAAACATAACTTCTTGAGTTGGGTCGCCGTATGGTACAACTTTTTGGTTGTAGATTTGAGCTTGGTATTGGTCACGTGGTTGGTCAGAGTTTGTTGTAGCTCTGTTTGGATTCTTTTGACCGTTTACGTCAATCCATAGGTTTGGACCAGCATTTTCAGTACAAGGACGTGTGTTGTAAGAGTTACAAGCACCTGTTTGGCTATCTGCAGAACCATCATCCCAGTTTGTTACACAGAACATAATACCATCTTGAGTTGTGAATACTGAACCATTAGAACAGTTTGTACCACCTGGGAATTCATCAGAACCATCACCTTCGATAACGTTCATTCTTGTCATAAATACTTCTTCAACTAAATCTGCAGCAGATGAATAGTCTTGAGCACCTAAACCTTCTAATGCATAGTGAAGAGTTAATGCTTGGTTAGCACCAGAAATAGCTTTCTTTAATGCTGAACGGAACTCTTGAGAGTTTGTATTGTTCATTAATGTTGGAACTGTCATAGCAGCGATTACACCGATGATTACTAAAGTAATCAATACTTCGGCAAGGGTGAAACCTAATTTTTTCATAATTTTCTTTACCTTTCGTCTTTTTCGAAACTTAATCCAAATACTACACCGATTATATACTTTTGTTAAAAATACGTCAAGTCTTTACAATATTTTACAAACTTGTATAATGCGCAATCTACTTTAGTTACACACCACACAATGCATATATTCGTCTTTAAAACAAACAATATACACCGATTTAAATTATTCAGATTTATATATAGTTTCTATTTATTTTATATTTTTTTCTTTTTATTTTCTTAAACCAAAACCAAATAAATCAGATCTTATTAAAAATAGTAAGTGGTTCACAACTAATTAAACGCCAACAATAACTCTATCCCCGTGCAATAACACTCTAGGGCTCAATTTTTTGTTTATATTACTTGCTTATTTCTTTTATTTTTTCCTAATTTTCTGTTTTATTTTTTATTTTGATTTATATTTTGTTTTATTCCCTAATTTGATTGGTTTCAAACCATGTATTAACTAAAATATCATCTATTTATATGAATTTTTTTCAAAAGTTACAATTTTTTAATCACAAACATATATAATTAATGACAAATGGAAAAAATCCATTAAAAAAATACTGTGTATGTAAAAAGGGTATTTATATGATTAACAGATTAAGGAACATGGTATCTCAAGTGATGTATGCACCAACGACATCACAAACAACAGCAGTACAAACAAATGACTATAACCCATTTGGGAACCCTTTTGTTCAATCTTCAAGCCAAAGATTAACAAGTTATGCAGTTAATAAACCTGTAAAAGGTGGTTATTTCGCTGGATATTATAACGGCAAACCAAATATTGTTGGTAGAAGACTATTTATTGAGGCGTGAGCGAAATTCTGTACAAGCTAAGCTTGGTTAGCGAGTGCGAAGTAAGGACAAACGAAGTGGAACGAACGACAGCAACGAGCGAAAAGAATTTCAAGAGGC
>CAZNLZ010000188.1:0-3439 GCA_964574225.1 uncultured Muribaculaceae bacterium
AAATCAGATTAAAAAAAGAAATTACCCACAGTTTACACACGGGTAATTTTCTTTTTGTCTTAATTGGTTGCGGGAGCTGGATTTGAACCAACGACCTTCGGGTTATGAGGACTATCCCACTTTGCACTACCCGTAATGGATTTTCACGATTTACCACGATTTGTCACTTCTTTTTATGAAAATTTATCTTGTTTCACTAGTTTGATTATAATTTGTTAAGTTCATGTGTTGCAGAATGTGTTGTTCTTATTTTATTTGGTATATAATCAGAAAAAGGTTAATTATGTATGGCAAAAATTCAAATCAATGCAGCACAAGATCATATTGCTAAATATGTAAAAGCCACTCCATTAATTCTTGGCATAACTGAATTAATTTGGAATAGTCTTGATGCTGGAGCAAATATAATTGCAATAAATACTAAAGATAATGGTTTAAGTGGATTTGAATATATTGATGTAGTGGATGATGGAGAAGGATGTTCCTATTTGCATGCTCAAAACGCTTTCAAGTACATCGGCAATTCATATAAAAGAAATGTTGCTAAAACAACAGATGGGAAACGATGTTTACACGGAAGTGAAGGTAGGGGACGTTATAAAGCTTTAAGTATTGGAAATATAGTTAAATTTTCTAGTGTATATGTTGACAAAGAGGATGGCTTAAAAAAGGAGTTTTTTGTAGTTCTTTCAAATACTGATTTATCCGTTAGTGATATTTCTGAACTAAAAACTTGTGACGACCAAAGCAAAAAAACTGGTGTAAGTATCAGAATATCTGCTATTGAAAATAAAACAACTTTATTTAATGAAAATAATATTAATTTAATCCAAGAGATGTTTGCGATATATTACTCCTTATATAAGGATTTTTCTATAAAATTAAATGGCAAGGAAATTGATTTAACATCAAAAATTAAAAAGGTTTATCCAACATCGGGTAAAGAAGTCATCTCAGTATCTTTAGAAAATGGGCAAAAAATAGAATTATCACTAAAACTTATTGAATGGGATTTCCCAAAAACAAAAAAAGATTCTTCTAAAAGACTAAACTTGTGTAATAATGATGGTTGCCCATTATTTCAAAGTAATTTAGGGGTTAATACTGACAATTTGAATATTTCACTATATGTTATGTCTGATTATATTGCTAATCTTAACAATGAAAATTTATTATCAAATTTACATGAAGATGTCAAATTAATAGAAAAGCAATCTCAGGAATTTTTGAAAAACTATCTGAATATTGAAAAACAAGAAAAACGAAAATTGTTTATCGAATCTTTAAAGCAAGATAACCTATATCCATATAAAGAAGATGAAATTAAGTCTTCAATCGGTAGTGCAGAGAGAGAACTTTTCGATGTAATTGCAGTTAAAATAGATGAATGTTTGCCAAAATTTACAACACAAGAGAAAAAAAGTAAAAAATTAACATTTTCTTTAATAAAAGAGGCTATTGCGACAAAATCTTCTAAGTTAAAGCATATACTACAAGAAGTTTGTTCTTTATCTGATGATGACATTAATAAGCTAGATAAAATTCTAGAATATACCTCTTTACCTAATATAATTGCAACATCTAATGAGGTTATTGATAGAATTAGATTTTTAACTGAATTAAGAGAGTTTGTTGCCGGAGACATAAGTCAGAAGGTAAAAGAAAGATCACAACTTCACAAAATATTAGCAAAAGAACAATGGATTTTTGGTGAACAATACAAACCTGGTACATCAGATATGTCGTTAAGGAATGTATTGCAGGCTCATATTAAGGAGTTAGATAGGGATACATTAAACAATGAAGAAATCTTAAACTCTATTAAAGAAGATAAAAATCCCGAGTTAAATTTGATACCAGATTTATGTTTATGGAGTGCAATTCCTAAAGATTCACAAGAAAAGAGAGAACATTTATTTATAGAATTGAAACGACCAAGCCAAAATGCAACGACAAAAGAACAAAAACAAATCAACGATTATGCTTTTGCAGTTGCAAATGATAATAGATTTACCAAAGACAATACAACATGGAAATTTATACTTGTGGTGACAGAAATAGAAGAACGTTTAAGACAAGAAAAGAAGGATAATAATTCCACAAGTCTAAATGGACTCTATGGAAAAGGAGATAATTTTGAAGTGTATATTTATACTTGGAGTTATTTAATAGAACAAAGAGAGGGCGAATTAAGAAGATTAAAAGAAATGTTAGATTTAAATTTAACAGAGTCCCCAGAAGATTTTTCTTATCTAAAAAGTGTCCATTCAGAATTTTTACCTCAATAAATTCAAACATATATCTCCTCCATTTTTTCCAACTCTTGTTCTGCAAAATCTGGAATCACATGCCCGTAAGTGTCATTGGTTATCTTAATACTTGCATGTCCGAGAAGTCTTGAAACAACTATCGGCAACATACCACTTTCCAATGCTCGCGTAGCAAATGTATGCCTAATAGCATGAATATTTCGTTTTGGAATATCCAAATTGCCTTGTATTCTTTTAAATGTATCTAAAAGAGTGGTTGTGTCGGTAAAATATCCGTCAGGTCTTGGAAAAACAAGTTTTAAATTTGAATAATAATCCTGCCCCATTTTTCTCTTAATAATATCTTGGTTTTCTTTGTAGCTTGCCAACTCATTCATTAATTTAGGTATAACTTTTATTACACGATTTGAAGTTTTTGTTTTAGTATTATAAACAAACCCTAAAATAGTTTTGCTTTCTGCGTATTTACTGAAATTTTTATTTCGTTGAACTTGCTTGTTTATCCGTATAGTATTTTTATAAAAATCAACACAATCCCAAGTTAGCCCTAATAATTCTCCTGCTCGTAATCCTGTATAAAAATCAAACTTAATTGCCATTCCATAATAATGTTTAGGGCATTCCGCAATAATTTTTTCTTGTTCTTCTCTAGTAAAAACTTCGACTTCTTTTTTACCTTCGCGTTTTAATTTTACTGTTAATAACGGATTTCGGATTAATTCTCCTCTTTTCAATGCGTAATTGATACAACTACTCATTACCAAATGAATATTTTCAACAGTTTTGCAAGACAATCCGCCTTTACTATTCAATCGTCCATTACTAGAAAGATGATTATAAAAACCTTGTATATCATCGCCAGTTAAATTGGTAAAAACTAAATTCTCAAAGTAAGGTTTTATATGTCTACGGATAATCATTTCATAACTTTGGCTTGTTGACTCTCTTAATCCGTATATCGCGTTATTATAAAACCATTTGTCAAAATATTCTCCAACCTTTAAACTTTTAGAAGTTATATCAATGCCGGCTTTGTGTTTTTCCATTAAATCTTTAAGTAATAACCTTACTTCTCGCTCTGAATTACCAGTGCAAGATTTAAACTTGCGATTACCTCTTGCATCGTAACCTATTTCAAATTTGCCTTTCCATTTACCGCTACGACTATC
>CAZNLZ010000189.1:0-3436 GCA_964574225.1 uncultured Muribaculaceae bacterium
CTATCCACCTTTCGACCATAACGAAATGAGCAATAAAATATTGATATACAACGTCAGAGCGAGGACTGTTTGAGTACGCTTTAGCGTGCGAGTTCCGCAGCTAGGGTATATCAATTAATTTTATTAGCGAATGTAGTTGGTGGTCGGGAGTTTCTTTGGGTACTTTCTTGTCGGAACAAGAAAGTATCGTTGTAAAAATAACTTTCTTTTTTCTAATGTACTTTTCTCATTGCAGAAAGCGGATTGTGAGCAGAGGCTAGAGGGCTTGTGCCGAACAAGACCGAAGCCGTTTATTGCAAACAAACAAGAAAGTACCAAAAGGCTAGCAGCCAGATATTACTGCGGAAATAGTTTGTATCCTATAGGTACTTATAACATTATTTATGTATTATCAAAATTTAATTTTTATCACATAAAAAACATCTAACTTTGTGATTTTGTGTGATTTCTCTTAATTCTGGATGTTCAGTTTTGCATTTTTCCATAGCATAAGGACATCTTGTATGAAACTTACAACCACTTGGTGGGTTGCTTGGAGAAGGCAAGTCTCCTTCTAAAATTATTTTTTTAGTCTTTTCTTCTGAAATCACAGGAACTGCGTTTAATAATGCTTCAGAATATGGATGTTTGTGATTATTGAAAAACACATCTTTCTTTGCTATTTCAACAATTTCGCCTAAATACATAACAACAACTCTATCAGATATATATTTAATAATGCTTAAATCGTGAGATATAAATAACATTGTTAAATTGAGGTGCTCTTTTAACTCTATCAGCAAGTTTATTATTTGAGCTTGGATACTAACGTCAAGTGCACTAACTGGTTCATCAGCGACAATAAACTCAGGATTTAATATGATTGCTCTTGCAATTGCAATTCTTTGACGTTGACCGCCTGAAAATTCATGTGGATAACGAGAAAGAACCTCCTCATCCATTCCTATCAGTTTTACTATTTTCTTTATTGTTTCATCATAATCCTTTATTTTATGAACAATGAATGGCTCTTTTAAAATGTCATAAATTTTCATTCTAGGGTTAAGGCTCATATAAGGATTTTGAAAAATTAATTGAGCTTTTTTTCTAAATTCTCTTAAATCTTTTTTCTTTTTATTTAAAATGTTTTCGTTATTAAAAATAACTTCACCATTTGTTGGTTCAATTAGTTTTAATACGCAATTGCCTAATGTTGATTTTCCGCTACCTGATTCGCCAACTAAACCTAAAATTTCATTTTCGTATATCTCTAAATCAATATTGTTTAAAGCATAAACATATCCTTTTACGTTTCCCAAAAGACCATCAACGATTGGATAGTGCATATTTAATTTTTTGATTTCAAAAAGTTTTTTCATAAGACTAATTATAAAATATTTCTTCTTTAAGTTCTATTGTTCTATTGTTTGAATTTAATGTGGCTTTTATGCCAACCGGAATTGTGTCCTTAATTTTACTGTGTGTTATTTTAAATCCATCGCACATTGGAATTTTATGTTTGTTTGCAAACTCTTTTAATAGATTTTTTAATTCTCTTTTATCGCAGTCTTTAAATTCGCCTATTGCAATACCTCTAACATTTTTTCTGATTTTTTCAATGTTAAATAGTTGGGTTAGCATTTTGTCTATTTTATATGTTGGCTCATTTAAGTCTTCTAAAAAGAGTATTAATTCTTCATCAGGGATAAAGTCTAATCCGCAAAGGCTAACTAAGCTTGATAAGTTTCCGCCCCACAATACGCCTTCTGTTCTGCCTTCGTAGTATATTTCTCCATCTGCTGTTATTTCAGATGTTTTTCCTTCTAGTAAATTGAAAAAACTTTGTTTTGTATAGTCATTGATTTCTTGACCGAAATCCCCATTCGCCATTGGGCTGTGGAAGGTTATTAAGCCTGTTTTTTTATAAATCATATTTAATAGGATTGTAATATCAGAATATCCTGCAAAAATTTTGTGATTATTTTGAATTATTTCCCAATTGATTTTTTCTAATAGTTTTAATGTTCCATATCCGCCACGTGCGCATAAAATTGCGTCGATTTCTGAATTAGAGAAAAAGTCATGCAAAGCGTTAACACAGTCTTCATCATTTTTTCCAGCTTGATATTCATGTGAAGTTTTGCAAGTATCAGATATAACAATGTTATAGCCTTGTTCTATAAAAAACTTTTTGGCATTTTCAATGTTTTCATATTCTTTTATCTTGCCTGAAACGGCAAGAATTCCAATGGTATCACCTTTTTTTAACTTTTTAGGTTTAATAATATTCATATAACACTCTTTTTTTTGAGAATTAAGATATAATTGATATTAGCAAATATTATTGGAGCAGGCAATTGGATAATAAATACGTACCTTTATATAGAAAATATAGACCACAGACTTTCCATGACTTAATAGGTCAGGAAAATATAGTTCATGCATTAAGTAACGCTATTGAACTTAACAGAATAGCTCATGCGTATTTGCTTTGTGGTCCAAGAGGTACGGGGAAGACGTCTTCTGCTAGAATATTAGCGAAATCTTTAAACTGTAAAGAAGGGCCAACTCTTACTCCTTGCGGAAAATGTCCTGCTTGCTTGGATGTTATGAACTCTATTCCAGTTGACGTTATTGAAATTGACGCAGCAAGTAATAGAAGCGTAGAAGATACTCAAGCGATTTTAGAAAAAATTCAATATGTTCCTGTTAATGGCAGATACAAAATATATGTAATAGACGAGGTTCATATGCTTTCAAATCACGCATTTAATGCGCTTTTGAAAACATTAGAAGAACCGCCAGAAAATGTTATTTTTATTCTTGCGACAACAGAACCACACAAAGTTTTAGATACTATTATTTCAAGATGTCAAAGGTTTGATTATAGACGTATTACAACTGATGATATTGTAAAAAGACTTGAATATATTTCTAAAGAAGAAAATATTAATATTGCAAAAGATGCTCTATATGCTATTGCAAAAAACTCTCAAGGTGGTATGAGAGACGCACTTGCACTTTTAGACCAAATCTCTGTGTTGGGTGTTAATAAGCAAATTGATGTTAATGATATTAATGAAATTTTGGGTAAAATTTCTTATGATACTTTGTCAGAAATCGCACAATATATTATTGAATCTGATTGTGCTAAATCAGTTCCTTTAATAGATTTGATTTATGCAAAAGGAAACGAGCCTGTTCAGATAGTTTCTAACTTAATTCAATATTTTAGAGATATGATGATTGTGAAAAATTGCTCTGATAAAGAACTTGTTTATTCTTTAACTCAAATTAATGAAGTAAATTATGACAAAACAAAAGCTCAAGCAGAACAATTTACTGTTTCTGAAATAATACAAATTATTGATAGATTATCTTATTACACAACCCAAATTAAAGATACAACTAATAAATATTTATGGTTAGAACTTTGTATTATTGATTTAACTAATTA
>CAZNLZ010000190.1:0-3388 GCA_964574225.1 uncultured Muribaculaceae bacterium
TTCATTTTAAATCTTTTCTTAAATTTGCTGCACCCTTTAAATATACATGTTTTATCTGGTCTTGCGCAAGTTCTGTATTAACAGTTATAAGAATTCTTAAACATTTTCTTAAAGAACCTTCTATTTTTAACTCGTTAAAACACATCATTGGAACATACTTCCAACTAGAAAATTCTTCACGCGCAATCTTCGCTGGATAAACGCAATCAATATCATCTGTCAAAGTAAAAATAACATTTGAAATATCTTTTTCATCATAATTATTTTGCTTTTTCATTTCTGAAATTAGTTCAATTGTAGCTTCTTTAACTGCTTCAACTGTATTTTCATCAATTGTAATAGCACCTCTAATTCCACGTTGAAACATTTTACTCTCCTAATTTCATTTTTGGTTGTAATTTAGCCCCATTTGCAAAATCAAAGGCATTCATTACGCCCTTACTTTCAGGTTTTACTTTTGTTATCAAAAGCGTTCCTTCTTTTGTATTTATCTCAATACCATTTTTTGTTACACAAACAATTTCCCCACAAGAAACATTCTGAGCTTTTTCAGAAACAACTTTTGTTTCAATAATTTTTAAAAGTTTTTCATTAAACATTGTATATGCTGTTGGGAAATCAACCATAGAACGAACTTGATTATGAATATCTTTCGCACTTTTTTCCCAATCAATCAAACCATCTTGTTTAACAAATTTTTTGGCAATTGTCACACCATCACAACACTGTTTTTGCGGTTTTAATTCACCAGAATATAACCCTTTTAAAGTTGAGCACAAAAGTGCCGGTGATTTTTCACTAATAATATCTTTTAAATCAATATTAGTCATCGAATCAGTAATTTCAATTTCATCAGTTTCACAAATATCACCCGCATCAAGTTCTAGAACAGTAAGCATTGTTGTAATACCAGTTTTACAATCCCCATTATAAATACAGCGTTGAATTGGATTTGCACCTCTATATTTCGGCAAAAGCGATGCGTGCAAATTAACTGTTGCAAATTTAGGAATATCCAAAACTTCTTGTGAAAGAATTTGTCCAAAAGCAAAGGTCACAAAGAAATCAGGCTTTAAATCCTTTAGTTTTTGAATTAGTTCAACATCCTTACTAATTCGTTCTGTTTGATAACAAGGAATATTATTTTCAAGCGCACATTCTTTAATCGGTGGCGGAGTTAATTTATTTCCTCTACCTTTTGGTCTATCAGGCTGTGTTACAACAGCTAAAACTTCAAATTCATCATTTAATTTTGCAAGGCTCTTTACCGCAATATCAGGAGTGCCCATATAGACAACTTTAATCAACTTTTTTCTCCTCAACAGGCGGTAATTTTTGAATTTCTTCTTCTAATTCTTTTTCTTCTAAAAGATATTTTGGATCAGTTGGAGCCAAACCTTTATCTGCCAATATTTTATCAGTTTCAAATCTATTTCTGCAGTGGTCAATAAATAACACACCATCTAAATGGTCAAATTCATGTTGAATTGCCCTAGCTAGCAAAGAACCTTCTTTTGCTTCCAAAATAAATGGACGACCTTTAATATCCAAAGCTTTTACTTTTACATAGCTATATCTTCTAACATTTGAATATGCTTCAGGAAAACTCAAACAACCTTCGTAAGAATTAACAGCACCTTCTTTTTTAATAATTTTAGGATTTATAAATGTAATTGGGTTCATTGATTTAGCATCAATTCCGACATCAATTACAAAAACTCTAAGATTCTCGCCAATTTGAGGAGCAGCAAGTCCAACACCATTTGTCGCATACATTGTGTCATATAAATCGTCAATTAAAATTTGAATTTTTTTTGATATTTTATGAACTTCTTTTGATTTAACCCTTAAACAAGGATCTCCGTACTTCACAACTTTTCTTACTGTCATTGGTTATTCCTTACTATTTTCGCCAATTTTTGCGTGTCTATTCAATATCATCATTACAACTGATATTATAACAGCATACACGAAATACTTTGTAGTATCAAATGCAGCTATAACAGTTGCAAGCCAACCCATAAGGATTGAAAACGCAACAAGTATAAGAACTGCTTTGTTTTGAGAAAATCCAAAATTTAATAATTTGTGGTGAATATGCTCAGCATCCGCAACAAAAGGAGAAGTTCCTTTTAATATTCTTCTTAACGAAGAAAAAGTTATATCCAAAATAGGAACAGCTAAAACCAACAGTGGCACATACATTTTATAACCTGTTGTTTTCATTGAAAACATTACAGACAATGTTGCAAGCAAAAATCCAGCAAATAACGCGCCAGAATCTCCCATAAATATTTTTGCAGGATTAAAGTTATATGTTAAAAATCCTAGCATTGAACCGGCCAAAATAAAGGCAACCAAACTAATTACGACATCTGCAGGGCTCAAACCTAAAGCAATCAAACCTAAAGTAACAGAACTAATTGTAATTACAGAACCCGCCAAACCGTCAACACCATCAATAAAATTAACAGCATTACTAATACCCACAATCCAACCAATTGTTAGAAAATAAGAAATAATTGGATGAATATCCATCAAGCCAATTACTGGAAGAAAAACAGAAGTTATTTTCACTCCCAACAAAAAAACAATTGTTGCAATTGAAATTTGGCAAATAAATTTAAACTTTGCGCTTAGTCCATAAATATCATCAACCAAGCCAAGAAGGAACATCAAAGAGCCACCCAAAAGAAGTCCGGATAATAGCGAACGATGAGGATAATAGCTCAATATTATTAAAGCAAAAAATGACAATATTGTACAAACCCAAATAGAAACACCACCCAGTCTTGGTATCGGATGCGAATGTATTTTTCTCTCATCTGGCTTGTCCATAAGCCCTTGTTTTTCTGAAAAAGAAATTATCAAAGGAACTATAAATATTCCTAAAATAAATGCTATTACTGTTCCTATTATATTCGCTTCCGATAACTGAAGAACTGTCATAAATTATTCCTTAATACAATGGGTATTTTTCGCAAAGTTTTAAAGAACGTTCTCTTAATTCTTTAATTTTTGCTTCGTCTTTTGTGTCAGATATTTGTACGGCTTCTGCAATAATTTTACCAACTTCTTTCATATCTTCTTCTTTGAAACCTCTTGTTGTAACCGCAGGAGAGCCTAATCTTACACCACTTGTAACAAATGGACTTTGTGGGTCATTTGGAACTGTATTCTTATTAGCTGTAATGCCAACAAGTTCAAGAACGTTAGCTATATCTTTACCTGTTTTATTTAGTTTTCTTAAATCTAATGTCATTAAGTGATTTTCTGTACCATTACCAACAATATCAAGACCTTGTTCCATTAAAGAATCAGCTAATGCTTTTGCATTTGCTTTAACTTGTTTTGCATAAGCTTTAAAATCATCTGATAAAGCTTCTTT
>CAZNLZ010000191.1:0-3387 GCA_964574225.1 uncultured Muribaculaceae bacterium
TTTTCTTCTCTGCGGTATCAATTTGGTTTTGCATTTTATCTGCAGGTGTTCCTTTCCTTCTAGAATATGGAAAAACGTGAATTCTTGTTAGACCAAGTTCTTTTAAATTGTCTAGTGTTGTTTCAAAATCCTCTTTTGTTTCGTTCGGAAATCCAACAATAATATCGCTACCTATAAATGCATTTTCAAATTTTTGATTGATATATTCTACAAGCTTTTTAATATCTTCTGCGCTATAGTGTCTATTCATTGCTTTTAATGTTTTATCGCAAACTGATTGAAGCGAAAGATGAAAATGTGGACAAAATTTTTCTGATTTTGCTAAAAAATCAATGAAGTCATTTGTAAGTTCTAATGGGTTTAATGAACCTAAACGATATCTTTTTATATTTGTTTTTTCAATTGCTTCTAATAAATCTTTTAAGCTTTTCTTATTTTTAAAATCTTCGCCCCATTGCCCTATGTGAATTCCTGTTAAAACAGTCTCGTAGTAGCCTTCTTCTGCAAATAGATTAATTTGTTCTATTACATTTTCTATGCTATTTGAGCGGTTTTTGCCTCTTGCATATGGAATTGTGCAATATGTGCATCTATTATTGCAGCCGTCTTGAATTTTAACGGAAGCTCTTGTTCTTTGTGTTTGGTGTAATTTTTCATACCTAAAATAATCGTGAGAGAATATATCTGAAACACAGACTTTTTCATCTTTTTCTATTATTTTAACTATGTCATTTTTTTCATAATTACCTATAACAAAATCAATTAGTTCGTTATTTGATAGATTATCTTTATCAAGTTGTGCCATACAACCTGTTAAAACAACTTTTATATTTGGATTATCTCTTTTTACTTGCTTTATATAAGATAAATTTTTTGTATCTGCAACATGTGTTACAGAACAAGAATTCAGAATATAATAATCTGCACTAGAAATATCTTTAATTTCTTCATACCCACTATTTGAAAGTATTTCTGCAATTAAAGCTGATTCAACTTGATTTGTTTTACATCCAAGAGTTTTTATAACGAATTTTTTCATATTTCAATTATAAAATAAAAATTATTTTAAAATGCTTTCTCTTGAGTTTTTGTTTGTAATGTTTGCAATTTTAGCAATTGTATTAGGAAAATATTTTGCCAAAAATTGAGTGCGAGTTTTTGTTCGTTTATCTGTTGAACCGTAAGTGGATAATAATAGATTTGTTTCCGCAATAAATTCATCAATGCCATAGGCATCCATTAATCCTGCTCTTGGTGAAAAATACTGAATATATTCTTGCTCGTTATATGGAATACTAATTTTTAATGATTCCATTTCGGTACCATATGATTGTGCAATTTCTTCATCTTCAAACAATTTTGAATTGTTATTTGCTATTATGTGACCTGCTTCGTGATAAATTATGCCTTTATTTGTACCTGTTGATATATTTTTTTCAATTGTACTTGAAATTGAATCTTCATCAGCACAGTATTTCCATTGATTTACATTGTCAAAAATGGTCAAAAGAGTATCTGCTTCTAATCCTTTTGCTACATCCCATAAAATATTTGCAGAATAATATGGTAATTTTTCTCTTGCATTAATTTGTTTTGTATTTTCGCCGTCTGTAATGGTTATAATTTTATTCTCATCATCAAAATGCAGTTTGTACGTAATGCCATTGATTGTATTTGTTGTGTTATTCTCATCTTCTCTTTTAAAAGAACGAGTTATGTGCATTAATGGTTCTTCGCTGTCTTCTTTCTGTATTTTATATTCATAAGAAGAATATGTTATTTCCCCATTTTCATTTCTTTTTTCTGTATATAATCTGTCAATTAAATTGTCATTTATTTCAATACATTCTGTATATGTTATACTTCCATCATCATTTTTTACAACACTTGAAATTGGCTCACCAGTGCCTATTACACAATCTTCAATATTTTCATCTATAAGTTCTGATTCTGTTGTTGTTTTGAATTGTGAAATATCATAGTAGGTTGAATTATAAACGCCAGAAAGTAACGGGGAAGCTTTTGAATGTATTACTCCTATCACTGCATTTGTTTCATCATCTTGAATAAATTCTGTTAATTCTTTTATTTCTCCATACTTATCATATTTCGCTCTGAATGTTCCAGAACGACCAGTCATCAATGATGCCGTTGAATTATTTGGGTATTCTTCTGTTCTTGTTGTTGTTTCAACTCTATATTCATCAAAAGTTCTTACAAGTGTTATTTTGCTGCCATCTGGTGTTCTCATTTGCTTTGTACAAATTGCTTCACAGCAATCTTGGTTTTGTAAGCTAACAACAGAAATTTCGTATTCATCTTTGAATAATTCATTTAATATTGGGTTCTTTTCTTTTACTTTATTTAATCCAGCTAATTCTTCTTCTGTTAAAAGTGAAATTGAATATGCTGATGTTTTACTGTACCCATGTTCTCGTAGTTTTTTATATGTTTTGTTTGTTGTTTTTTCGTTCTCTTCATCAAGAATATAGCCAATATAATCTTCATAAACACTATTTTTTAGCATTTGTATTGCTTTTTGATAGTCTTTTTCTGACAAAGATGCAAATTCTCCAAGACAAGAATCCCCAACTTTTAGTTTCTTTAATTCTGGAATGCGTTTTGCTTCTTCTTCTGTTAAGTTTGCTATCTCTGTAATAAATTCTGAATTAATGCCTTCATTGAGTAAATCTAAGCATTTTTTTCTTCTATCGTCGTCGTAACTTGCGATTTCGCACGCTATTTCTATATCTGCATTTGCATTAACAAAAGTTTGTGCAATATCTCTTTCTGCTTTTGATAATTTGCTTAGGTGTCCAGCAACAAATGGTGGCTGACCTTCTCTTAATAACCTTTCGGCTTCTTTAAATTCATCTTCGCTTAAATTAACAAACAAAGTTATGCAATCTGAATCTAGCCCTTTGTCCATTAAATCTAGCGCTTTTTCAAATTTTGTTTTATTTAATGATGCTATTGCGTGCAAGTGAAAATCGTAAATGCCTCTATCTGCTAGAATTTGTGCTTGTTTATATTCTTCTTTTTCTAGCATTGTTAATTCTTCAACACATTCAGAGTTTACTCTTCTGTTTAATAAATCTAATGCTCGTTTGTACTGAAAATCAGGTAGGCTCGCAATTCTTTTTGCAAATATTGTATTTATCTCTCTGCTCTTTAGTTCAGCTAATCTTGCTTTGTATTGTGTATTTTTTGTTTTCTTTTTTTTCTTGCCAAATGAAATTGTATCTGCATAGTAAAAATTGCTTAATGAAGTTTGTTTTTGCTCTGTTTTGTTTTGTGTAGATTTAACTTCTTTAAGATTTTTTAGTGTTGTATTTATATATGAGTTTGAAATACTTGATATTTGCATATTTATTTTAAAACGCAAAA
>CAZNLZ010000192.1:0-3383 GCA_964574225.1 uncultured Muribaculaceae bacterium
GAGGATTTCATATGAAAAAGTTATTTATACTTGGGTTAGTTTTTTCAGTTGTTGGTATGTTTAATATCTCAATTGCAGATACAGAAAGTGAAGATGTAATAAAAGATGCTATCGAAAAGTATAAAAATAAAAATTATCTTGGTTGCATTTCTGACTTAAGAATGGAAACAACAAAAGATCCGACAAGCACTATTTCTTGGTATTACCTTGGTAATGCATATATGAATATTTCAATGAAAAAAGAAGCACATGATGCGTTTGACAAAGTAGTTTCATTAAATACTGTTCCTAAATTAACATCATATGCACTTCAAGCTAAAATATGCATGGAAAACAAACAAAGATGCCAATATCAAGACTTTAACGCAGAACAGATTGTTCAACTAAAGGCAAATCCTGCAAGCTTTTTAGAAAGTTATTTTGCAAGTCTAAGCGATTTAAATAAGAACCAAAAAGATTTAGAAATCGAAAGATTAATAAAAGGTGGTTACAATAGTAAAATTCACCCAGAAGCATCAAAAGTTATTATGCAAGAGCGTACCAGAATGGAACAAAGCAGAATTAATAGCAAAGCTGCTCTTCCAGCAGATAATGCTGCATTGGCAATGATTATAGAAACAGATTCACTAGATGTATTAAAGGAATCAATGCAAAATTACAAAAATGCTCAAGAATAAAGTAAAAGAACTATTTTATAAAAATAAAGATTACTCCAAGATAAAAGAATTGCTTCAAAATTCGAATGAGTCTTGGAGTTTTAACTTGCTTGGCCAAATTGCATTGTATGAGCAACAGCCAGAATTGGCATATGAATACTTTAATAAATCAGGGAATATTTGTGCATGTTCATATGTAAGATTCATACAAGGTAATATAGAAGAAGCAAGAATTCTTTTACTACTTATAAAAGAAAATTCTTCCATGTCAAAATGGTTAATGTTTCTCATTAACATGCTATTTGACAATAAATTCAAAGAACCAACCTATTTTCAAATTAGAAATTTTTACGAACAAGATTTAGAAATGCTTTTTTTATACCAACAATCAGAAATAATAAACGAACTTTTAAAAAGAAATAATTTTTTAGCAAATTATAATAGAGAAATTTATAAATATTCAGCAAGAGTCTTGCACAATAATCAATACACAGAACAAGCAAAAATTCTACTAAAGAAAAGCTTAGAAATATGCTACAAAGACCCTGAAACTCATTTTATAGTTGGGGAAATATATGAAAACAACGGAGAAATAGACAATGCAAAACGTTCATATCAAAAGGCACTTGATGCTTGCCCTGACTATATGCCCGCAAAGCTAAAAATTAACCATTTAAGTAACTGATTGTATAATTTGTATTATCGTGTAAAATAAATAATATAGAGTCTTATTAGGAGAAGTAAAGCAATGTTCGAACGTTTTACGGAAAAGGCTATAAAAGTAATAATGCTTGCACAAGAAGAAGCAAGAAGACTAGGTCACAATTTTGTAGGTACAGAACAAGTTCTATTAGGTCTTATTGGTGAGGGCACAGGTGTTGCAGCAAAAACACTTAAAGCAATGGGTGTAACACTAAAAGACGCAAGGGTAGAAGTTGAAAAAATTATTGGCAGAGGTTCTGGTTTCGTTGCGGTAGAAATTCCTTTTACGCCTCGAGCAAAAAGAGTATTAGAATTGTCTTGGGATGAAGCAAGACAACTTGGACACAATTATATAGGTACAGAACACTTACTTCTTGGTTTAATCCGAGAAGGTGAGGGTGTTGCTGCAAGAGTTCTTGAAAACTTAGGTGTTGATTTAAACAAAGTTAGAAGCAACGTTATAAAAATGTTAGGCGAATCAAAGCCAACTCAACAAACTACAACAGCGGGTAGTGCTTCTTCTGGCAAAACAAAAACACCAAGTTTAGATGAATTCGGTACAGACCTTACATTAGCGGCTCAAGAACAACGTCTTGACCCTGTTGTAGGTAGAGAAAAAGAAATTGAACGTGTTATTCAAATTCTTGCAAGAAGAACAAAAAACAACCCAGTACTATTGGGCGAACCTGGTGTTGGTAAAACAGCAGTTGTTGAAGGTCTAGCTGCAAGAATTGTAAACGGCGAAATTCCTGATATTTTAGAAGGCAAAAAAGTTATCCAACTTGATATGGGTCTTTTAGTTGCTGGTACAAAATACAGAGGTGAATTCGAAGAACGTCTTAAAAAGATTATGGATGAAATTCGTCAAGCAGGAAATATTATTCTTATCATTGACGAAATGCATACATTAATCGGTGCTGGCGCTGCAGAAGGTGCAATCGACGCTGCAAACATATTAAAACCAGCATTATCAAGAGGTGAAATACAAGTAATTGGTGCTACGACTTTAGAAGAATACAGAAAGTATGTGGAAAAAGATTCTGCACTAGAACGTAGATTCCAATCAATTATTATTGAAGAACCATCTGTTGATGACACAATTGAAATCATCAAAGGTTTAAAACCAAAATACGAAGAACACCACAAATTAAGAATTTCTGATGAAGCAATTGTTGCCGCAACAGAGCTTTCATACAAATATATAACAGATAGATTCTTACCAGATAAAGCTATCGATATTATCGACGAAGCTGCGTCTAAATTAAGAATTCAAACAAGTGCACTTCCTCCAGAAGGCAAAGAACTTGAAAAACAATTAAAAGCTGTTATTAAACAAAAAGAAGAAGCTATCAGAAATCAAGAATTTGAAACAGCTTCTAACCTAAGAGATGACGAAGCAGATTTAAAAGAAAAAATCCGTGAATTATCTTTAAAATGGAGAGAAGATAACGACGAAAATAAACCAACAGTAACACAAGAACAGGTTGCTCAAGTTGTAAGTATTATGACAGGCATCCCTACAACAAAAATTACAGAAGGTGAAAGTGAAAGATTGCTTAAACTTGAAAGCACTCTTCACGATAGAGTTATCGGACAAGACCAAGCTGTTGTTGCTTTATCAAAAGCAATCAGACGTGCAAGAGTTGGTTTAAAAGCACCAAACAGACCAATCGGAAGCTTTATTTTCTCTGGTCCAACTGGTGTTGGTAAAACTGAGTTAGCAAAAGCATTATCTGAAGCAGTATTCGGTAGCGAAGACAACATGATTCGTGTTGATATGTCAGAATTTATGGAAAAACATTCAACAGCAAAATTAATTGGTTCACCTCCAGGATACGTTGGTTATGATGATGGTGGTCACTTAACAGAATTAATCAGAAAAAAACCATATAGTGTAATTCTTTTTGATGAAATTGAAAAAGCACACCCAGATGTATTCAATATTATGCTTCAAATCCTTGACGATGGCCGATTGACAGATTCTAAAGGACGTCATATTAATTTCAAAAATACAATTATCATCAT
>CAZNLZ010000193.1:0-3361 GCA_964574225.1 uncultured Muribaculaceae bacterium
ACGGCGATTTTGATTTGGTATAGGAGCAAATTATGCAAACAGTTACATTAATACCAGGTGACGGTATTGGACCAGAAATAACAAATGCAGTTACAACAATTTTAGAAAAAGCTGGAGCTCAAATTGAATGGGATGTACAAACAGCAGGAACTGATGTTATTGAAGCTGAAGGTTCACCACTTCCGGATAGAGTTATTGAATCAATCAAAAAAAATAAAGTTGCGCTAAAAGCTCCTGTAACAACACCAATTGGAAAAGGTTTCAGAAGTGTAAATGTAGCATTAAGAAAATCTCTAGATTTATATTCAAATCTTCGTCCTTGCAAAAATATTGAAGGGATTAAAACAAGATATGATAATGTTGATTTAGTTATTGTCCGTGAAAATACTGAAGATTTATATGCAGGTATTGAAAGACAAGTTGATGAAAATACAGCAGAATCAATAAAAATCATCACACGAAAAGCATCTATTAGAATTGCAGAATTTGCATTTGATTATGCAGTTAAAAACAATCGCAAACTTGTTACTGTAGTAACTAAAGCAAATATATGCAAGCTATCTGATGGTTTATTTTTAAACTGCGCAAGAGAAGTTGCTCAAAAATATCCACAAATTCAATTCAAAGAGATTCTTGTAGATAACCTTTGTATGCAATTAGTACAAAAACCAGAACAATTTGACGTTTTGGTTTTACCAAACTTATATGGGGACATTGTTTCAGATTTATGTGCTGGTTTAGTTGGCGGTTTAGGAGTAGCTCAAGGCGCGAATATTGGTTTAAATGCAGCAGTATTTGAACCTGTTCACGGTAGCGCACCAGATATCAAAGGACAAAACAAAGCTAATCCAACAGCTCTTTTATTATCGGCAATCGAAATGTTAAAATACATCGAACAAAGAGACGTTGCAGGGAAAATAGAAAAAGCTCTATTTAAAACAATAAAAGAAGGAACCTCTCTCACCTGTGATTTGGGAGGGACATCAACCACAACAGAATTTACAAATGCTATAATAAAAAATCTTCCTTAACAGGAAGATTTTTTTTGCCTCTCGTTACAAAAATTTAACAAAAATTTGAGATTAAAGAAATTTCATAGAAGAAAAAAACTTTATATATATAAGGATAAACGCGAGAGGCACTAAAAATGGAAATGAATTACTTAGAATTAGAGAAATCAGAATCATCTAAGCTACCATTGCTAACAGAAATGTACAACGTTGAGTTAAAAGATTTTGACGGCAATGGAAATGGTAACGGAGCATCTAAAACTCAAGATATGGAAGCATTTATCGTAGGAATATTAAACGGCTTTAGTTACTAATATATAAAATGTTTCAAGCATCAAAATACTAAACAACAAAGATATTAACGACAGAGAGAAAAAATGAATTTTAGCGTATTAAAACTTGGATTTCAAAGTTTTTTACAGGAAAAATTAGCAAAAGAGAACAAAGAAGCTGATTTTTCCCTTTCTGATGTTAGTATCTTTATGTATGCTGATGAATTTAAAGAATATATTACTGATGAATTAAACATAAGTTCATCTGTGTACTCACTTAATGTTAGTGATATTTTAAAAATGGAATTCAATGAGAATGGGGAATTAGTTGATCCTAACGCTGTTGAGCAACAAGGTGAAGAGACAGCTGATACTGCTGAAGTTCCAGAAGAAGGGGCTCAAGAAACTGCAGAAACAGCTCAAGAAGACCCAAATATGCTAGCAAATATAATGAATGACTTATTAAAAGATAAGACATTCTCTGACGCAATTGACGCTGATGGCGACGGTGAAGTTACAGACGAAGAATTTGACGCATTCTTAAATGCAATAAAAGAAAATGATAATAACGCAGAAAATCTTTCTTTAGACGATTTGTTAACAGCGACTCAACAAATCAAAGATAATGAATTCAGTATGAAACCGGAACAAACTGAAGAAGATACAGCTCCACAAGTAGAAACACCAGCTGAAACACCAAGCCAACAAGGTGGAGATATGGGTGGTGGCGGTTTTGTACCAACTCAAAATAATAATAACAACAATAATAACAATAATCAAAGTACAGAATCTGCAGAATCTCTTAAAGGAAAAGATTTAGACGAATTAAAAGATATGCTTCCTACAAGAGAAGAAAAACTTGAAAATGCACAAACAGCAGTTGATGAAGCTATTGATGCAGTTCATAACAACGAAGCACAAAAAGCAGTTGATGAAGCATTTAATAACTATGTTGAATTCTTAGAACAAATTGAAGAAAATGATGCAAAATTTGCAGAACAAATAAAAGCAAAAGAAGGAGAAATAAAAGAATCTCAAGGCAAAATTAATGAATATGATAAACAATTAGCTGATTGTTTAATCCTAGAATCAGAATTAACATCAACAATTAGCGATGCAGAAACAGCTATCAGCAGTTTAGAAGGCACAAAAAGTTCTATTTCTTCTGCAATGAGTTCAGCAGAAACACAAGAAGAAAAAGATGCTCTTCAATCTCAATTAGATAACATTGAAGCAGCGATTGATGCTCAAGAAACAAAAAGAGATGAAGCACAAGAAAAACTTGATACACTTCAAAATGAAACAATACCAGGAATAGAAAAAAATAAAACAGACGAACAAACTCGATTAACAACACTTGAAGGCGAACTAGATAAATTAATGGCTGACGCAGAGGCTGAATATCCGGAACTTGCTGAATATAGAGACGCTTATGATCAAGCAAAAGCAGACTTTGAAGAAGCAAAAGTTACAGCACAAGCTAATTTAGATACAGCACTAGGAAATTTAGGAACAGCTCAAACAGAATTAAATGAATTAAATTCAGCAATTAGCGTGGCAGAAACAGAAAAAACTCAAAAAGAAAATAAACCATCACTTTCTGGAGAATATGATGCAGAAGCAGGTCAACATTTAGTTGATTCCGCATATAAAATGCTATCTCAATACGGTTCTTCAACAGGCTACTGTGCAAGAGGCGTAAGCAGAACAATGTCAATAGCTTTAGGCATACAAATGGGTGGACACGGATACCAATGGGATACAAATATGGAAAAATTGGTTGAAGAAGGTTCCTTCAAAGAAGTAACTGGAGATTATGCTACATCAGCTGATTTGGCAAATCTACCTGCTGGCGCTGTTGTTTGTTGGGAAAATACAAGTAATAGCGGTGGCGGCGGAAAACAATATGGTCACGTTTGTATTGCAGACGGAAAAGGTGGAGAAATTTCTGACCACTATCAAGCAAGCATTTATAAAAGTGTTGGAGGAAGAAGCGACCAATACAGAGTATTCATTCCAATTGGATAATAATAAAAAAAGACCTTACTCGTCAGTAAGGTCTTTTTCTTTTTGTTAACC
>CAZNLZ010000194.1:0-3346 GCA_964574225.1 uncultured Muribaculaceae bacterium
GAATGGAATATAATTAGTACGAAAGTGGACAAAAATATTACGAAATATATTAAATATACAATAGCCCCAAAGGCTTGTACAGACGGCATTGGCATACTTCTGCTAAATAGGTCTTATTTAAATTTTGAAGAATTGTTTAACATACTGGCTAATTTGTTTTATCATATATTAAAGATAGGATATGATTATAATCCAAATGAGAAGGGTTAGTTAATCTAAGGAGAATATATATGAATAAACTTAAAATAGCCGTTTTTGCATTACTTGCAATGTTTGTTTTTACAGGCTGCTCTTTAAAGAAAAATGATAATGATATTATCAAAATTAACGATACTGTTATTACTAAAAAAGAATATGAAAAAGCATATGAGTCTGTAACATCAAATAATATGTTCGCGCAAATGGGTATTGATTTTAAAAATGATACAGATAATGTTCTTGCATTAATGATGAGAGAGAAAGTTGTTTCTGAATTAATTATTAAAGCTTTACTTTCAGAAGAAATGGATAAAAGAAAAATCAAAGTTACAAAAGAAGAATTAGAAACTGCTGAAAAAGAAATCGTTGGTAAATTTGGTTCTAAAGAACAATTTGTTCAACTTATTAAATTGAATGGTGTAACTTATGAAACATTCAAAAAAGATTTAGAAGATGAAATCAAAATGAAGAAGTTTGTTGATTCTGTTGCAATGGTTTCTATAGGTGAATCAGAAGCTAAAAAATATTATGAAGAAAACCAAGATAAATTTAAATATCCACAAAGAGTTAGAGCTTCTCATATTTTAATTTCTGCAAATCCAGAACAAATAGCTAAGAAAATTGTAGAAGAGAAAAAAGATGTTACTCAACAAGAACTTGTGAAAATGGTTGAAAAACAAATGGCTGAATTAAAAGATAAAGCTGAAAAATTACAAAACCAAGTGAAAAAAACACCATCTACATTTGCAAAAGTAGCAAAAGAAAATTCTCAAGATACAGGTAGTGCTCTTCGTGGCGGTGATTTAGGTTTCTTTGCTAAGGACGAAATGGTTGAACCTTTTGCAAAAGCTGCTTTTGAATTAGCACCAAATACTATAAGTGAAGTTGTTCAAACACCATATGGTTTCCATATTATTATGGCAACAGATCGTTCTGAAGCTGGTACATTATCTTTTGAACAAAGCAAAAAAGATATTATTAACTACTTAGAAGGTCAAGACAAAGTAGATATCTTAAAAAATAAGATTGAGTCTTTAAGAAAAGAAGCAAAAATTGAATACTTAAATGAAGACTTCAATCCAGAACACATTCAAAAGAAAATTCGTGAATCAGTAAAAGAAAATCCAGAACTTCAACAAGCATTTGGACAACCTTTGGCAACTGAAAAGAAATAGTTTTAATTATGCGGGGCACTATTTGTGTCCCGCTTTTTAGCGAGGAATATATGTTAGTAAAACAATCAGACTTGGGTGATATACTAAAAAAATTAAAAGAAGAAGGTAAAGCTGTTGTAACAACAAATGGTTGCTTTGATATTTTGCACGTTGGACACGTTAGATATCTTGAAAAAGCAAAAAGTTTTGGCGATGTTTTGATTGTTGCTTTAAATTCTGACAAATCAGTTAAAAGCATAAAGGGCGAAAGTCGTCCAATCAACAATGAAAACGATAGAGCAGAGGTTTTGAGCGCACTAAAAAGTGTTGATTATGTTGTTCTTTTTGATGAAGATTCTCCAATAGATTTACTTCTTCAAATCAAGCCAGATGTTCACACAAAAGGGGCAGACTATACAATTGAATCTTTGCCTGAAGCAAAAGGGATTATGGCTGCAGGGGGAAGAATAGAATTTATCTCTTTTGTAGAGGGTAAATCTACAACTTCAATTATTGAAAAAATGCGTAAATAGTATTAAAATAGGAAATCAGAAGGTAATTAGGATGAGGGATATAAATATAATGACAGAATATTCATTAGAACAAATATCAGAAATTGTTGGTGGTATTTTAACTAAGGTTGAAGATGTTACAATAACAAGAATTGGACCGCCATTGTTGGCTGATGAACATACCTTGGCATTGGCTTTAAATGAAGATGAAATTGAAAATTTATCTAAAACAAAAGCAAAAGCAGCGTTGGTTCCAATTGGTGTTACATCTGAACTTATTTCAACAATTGAAGCAGAACGTCCTCGTTTAGCGATGATGAAGTTATTGCACTTATTCTATATGCCACCTGAATCAACATCTGGAATTCATCCAACAGCGACAATCCACCCAACAGCAAAATTAGGTGAAAATGTTTCTATTGGACCAAATGTTGTAATTTCTAAAAATGCATCTATTGGTAAAAATTCTAAGCTTTTAGCTAACACTTATATCGGACGTAGCGTACAAGTGGGTGAAAATTGTTTATTCCACCCTGGTTGTAATATCGGTGATAATGCTATTATTGGTAATAGAGTTATTCTTCAACATAGCGTAAGTATTGCAGCTGATGGATTTAGCTTTGTAACTGAAAATCCTAATAACGTTGAAAATGCTAAAGAAGAAGGTAAATGCAAGCAAGATAATACAGACCAAAAAATTTATAAAATACCTTCAATTGGCTCTGTTGTAATTGGCGATGATGTTGAAATCGGTGCAAACACTTGTATTGATAAGGGCACAATCGAAAATACAGTAATTGGAGAGCAAACAAAAATCGATAACTTGGTTCAAATCGGTCATAACTGTAAAATCGGTAAAGGCTGTATGATTGTTTCTCAAGTTGGTATTGCAGGAAGCTGTGTGATTGGTGATAGAGTTGTTATTGCTGGTCAAGTTGGTATGGCTGATCATATTGAAATTGGTAGTGATTCAATTCTTATGGCAAAAGCTGGTGTAACAAGAAGCTTCCCTGAAAAATCTATTCTTATTGGTGCACCTGCTGTTCCAAGAAAAGATTTCATTAAACAAATGAAAACAATGAAAAAAGCGGAAGAATTAATTGCAAAATTCAAAGAATACGAACACTTGTTAAAAGGTCTAACAAATGGCGACGATTAATAAAGAAGTAGTTTTAAAATCAGTTGCATTGATGACTGGTGCAGAATGCGAGGCAAAAGTATGCCCTTCTAACGAAAAGGGCTTGCGTTTCCATTTTGCAGGTAAAACCCTTGAGGCAAATATAGATAATGTTGTTTCAACTGAACATTGTACAGTTATTGGCAATTCTGAAGTCAAAGTAATGTTAATTGAACATTTTATGGCTGCTTGTGCAATTTGCAAAATAGATTCTTTGGATATTTATCTATCTCATTTTGAACTTCCTATTTTAGATGGTGGTTCTAAAAAATGGGTTGAAGCATTTAAAAATGCAGGTATTGATA
>CAZNLZ010000195.1:0-3340 GCA_964574225.1 uncultured Muribaculaceae bacterium
TTGCAGGTATTGCCCAAAAAGTAGATGGCATCTTAGATATTGAATTAAACTGCGGACAAATGTTACAAGATATCAAAGCAAGTATTGCTGGCGTAGCTACAATACCTGTTGAGTTCTTTGGACGCCCTGCAGGCATGATGATGACAGTTGAAGAAATTTACGAACAAATTGAAAAAACATATAAAAAGATTGTAGAGAATAAATATGGAACAGCTTGTATATAAAAAACCAGAATCAGTTAGAGACGATTTCAAGGTCAGTTTTTGTCCAGGATGTGACCATGGTGTTGCAATGCGACTAGTTGCAGAAGTGCTTGATGAACTTAATGTTAGAGAAGAAACCATTGGTATTGCTTCTGTTGGTTGTAGCGTATTTTCATATGACTATTTTAATGTTGATATAGTTGAAGCACCACACGGTCGTTCTTTAGCTGTTGCAACAGGTGTTAAACGTTCAAAACCAAATAAAGTTGTATTTACATACCAAGGTGACGGTGATTTAGCTTCTATTGGTATTGGCGAAACTGTTCATGCAATGGCAAGAGGCGAAAAACTTACAACAATTTGTATAAACAATACAACATATGGTATGACTGGTGGTCAAGCTGGCCCAACAACATTAATTGGACAAATTACAACAACCACAACAAAAGGTCGCAACCCAGAAATTAATGGATTCCCATTAAAAGTTTCTGAAATGCTAAAAGAAATTGATGGCACAGCTTTTGTTGCGAGAGTTACTCTTGATAGTCCAGCAGCAATTATGAACGCTAAAAGATGTATTAAAAAAGCATTTGAAGCACAATTAAAAGGTTTAGGAACTGGTTTTGTAGAAATTTTGGCAACTTGCCCTACAAACTGGAAAATGACTCCACAAGAAGCACACGAACGTGTACGCACAGAAATGTCAGAAGTATTTAAACCAGGCATATACAAAGACAAGGTTAGCGAGGCAAAATAATGGATTCTAACGTATTAATAGCAGGATTTGGTGGTCAAGGGGTATTATTCACAGGTCAATTATACGCTAACGCTTGTATGAACGAAGGCTTGAATGTTACTTGGTTTCCTGCTTATGGCGCAGAAATGAGAGGCGGCACAGTTAATTGTACTGTTTGTATGTCTGATGATGAAATAGCATGTGCATTCGTCGATAAACCTACAAACGTTATTGCTTTAAATGGACCTTCATTTGAAAGATTTGAAAATCAGGTTAAAGCCGGTGGAATTATGATGGTTAATTCATCACTTGTTAAAGCTGAACCAAAACGAAAAGATATTACATATAAATTTGTTCCATTAACAGAAATAGCAACAGAATTAGGTAATCCTAAAATGACAAATGTTGTTTCTCTAGGTGCCTTTATAAAAGCTCTTCCTGTTGTTAAAAAGGAAAGCATTATTGCATTGCTGAAAGAAAAATTAACTGGTAAAAAAGCTCAAATGCTAGAAGGAAACATTCTAGCACTTGAAAAAGGGTTTGCAGCTGTTAACTAACTTTATTTTAAGAGTTTAAGCAACACAATTCTCTTTTAATGGTACTTCTTTAGAAGGGGTCATTTTATCTAAAATCCAGTCAACAAAACTCTCAAAAAGAGGTACCGCAAAAGCAATTACTTCTAACCATTTTTTAATATCATCTGGTTCAAGTGATTTTTTTACCGCATTTGCAACATCATCAGCAACTTCATGTGCAACTTTACCAGAAACTTTCACCATTTCTGATGAAACGCCAAGTCTCGCTTGGCAACAATATTTGTCACATTCAGGATTATATTTTTCATCAATTGCCTTTAATGATTGCAAAAATGCTTCTTTTCCGCTTTTTCCAGCTTCTACTTCATGCAAAAATGCATGCTGAACTCTTCCAACAGTTTCTTGTTGCTTAGCTTTCTTCGCTTTTTTAGCTTGCATTTCTTGATAAAAATTCACTGCATTTGCAGGTGTTCCGATTGCTTGTGTTGTTGTCATAATTTATACTCCTTACATTCCTTACTTGTAAGTCATATAAAACAACTGAAGAAGTTGGATTTACAATCTTATCTCAAGTTTTAACAATTTTTAATTTATTTAACCAATTTTTCGACAATGCCCTTTAATGCAATTTTAACATGTGCATAGTTCAAACCACCTTGCATATAAACAGCATAAGGCGGTCTAACAGGTCCATCTGCAGATAATTCCAAAGTAGAACCCTCAATAAAAGAACCACCCGCCATAATCAATTTATCATCATAACCAGGAACTTCATCAGGAACAGGAGTTAAATATGATTCAATTGGAGAATATGATTGAAGTGTTTTGCAAAATTCAATCAAAGGTTCTGGTGCACCAAATTTAATTGTTTGGATTAAATCAGTTCTAATTTCATGTGGTTTTGGGGTTGAAACAAAGCCAATATCTTCAAAAACTTGTGATGCCAAAATTGCGCCTTTAACAGCTTCTGACACAATTGAAGGAGCCATAAATAAGCCTTGAAAAATCAATCTTGATTGATTTAACATAGCCCCACCTTCTGAACCAATACCAGGAGCAGTTAAACGATATGCGGCTTGATCAACATATTCTTCTTTACCTGCAATGTAACCACCAGCTTCAACAATACCACCACCAGGATTTTTAATTAATGAACCAGCAATTAAATCAGCTCCAACTTCAAGTGGTTCAAGCTTCTCAACAAACTCACCATAACAATTATCAACAAAACAAATACATTTTGGATTTTTTGATTTAACTATTTCAACAATTTTTTTAATCGTTTCAATCGTTAATGATTTTCTTAAAGAATAACCTCTAGAACGTTGTATTAAAACCATATTAGTTGTTTCATCAACTTTATTTCTAATACCATCTAAATCAACATCTAAACCATTAATCAAAGGTACTTCATCATATAAAACTCCATGCCCGATTAAAGAAGCTCTTTTATCACCACGAGTACCAATTACTTCCTCCATTGTGTCATAAGGAGAACCAGCAACAGAGATTAATTTTTCACCATATCTTAAATTACCAAACAAACAACAAGCTAATGTATGGGTGCCAGAAACAAAATGATTTCTTACAACAGCTTTTTCTGCTCTAAATACTTCTGCAAATACTTTATCTAAAGCTTCACGCCCCATATCATCGTGACCATAACCAGAAACAGTTGAAAAATGTTCTAAACCAATTTTGTTATTACAAAATGCTTTTAAAACCTTCTCTTGGTTATATTCTTTTATATCATCTACAAGTTCAAAGTATTTTTTAACTTTTTCTTGTGCTTGTTCAATAATCGTGTTCTTATTCATATCTAAATACTATCACAAAAACAAGAATTAGCTTTTCTGGCGGATACT
>CAZNLZ010000196.1:0-3276 GCA_964574225.1 uncultured Muribaculaceae bacterium
CTTTGAATTCGTTTACACGTTTGTTGATGTATTCCATTACTTCAACAGCAAATTGTCCATCCTCAACTAGAGATTTTCCATTATGGATTTGTTGAAGTTCATTTAATGCTGTGATACCAAAAGAAGCTGTTGCTGCTTTTAATAATGGTTTTATTTTATCGTGGAAACCTAAATGTCCGCCCAAGAAACCACCTTCGCAGTATGCAAGTGGGTTTGTTGAAGCTTTCATTTCACCCAAATATTCATATGTTCTGATATGAAGTTTTCTGATTAATTGTAAATAGTAATCTAAAACTTCATAGAAATCTTTACTTTCTTTTTTAGCTTTTGCATAAATCATTGGTAAGTGTAAGCTAATAGCACCAATGTTGAAACGACCAACGAATATAGGTGTGTCGTTTTCATCAGCTGGTTTCATACCACCTTTTTCGTACCATGGTGATAAGAATGCTCTACATCCCATTGGAGAGATAACTTTCTTGTATTGTTTATACATACTAGCAACGTAACCGTCACCTGTTAAACTCAACCAATCTGGATACATTGAACGTTGTGAACATTCAATACCAGCTTCAAATACATCTTCTAACTCGCAACCTTTTCCGTGTAAATCTTTGTCATAAAGGAATACGATTTTAGGGAACAATACAGGTTTTTTACATTCTTTTTTACCTTGTCCGCCTCTTCTAATTTCAAGTGCTGTGATTGCAGCCATTTTTTCATATTCGCCAGTTCCTAAACCAAGCGTAATCGTAATGAATGGATAATCACCTCTTGATGATGCTACTGTATTAAACTTGTATTCCCATCCTTGGAAACCTTGTTGGAAATCAACTTTAACATCGTTTAAAGCTTCTTTTCTTGCATTTTCAAAAGATAACCCCATTGAGATGTATCTTTCATATTGTTTGTCATAAGTTTTTTGTGCATATGGTGCTAATAACTTATCAACTTCTGCAACTGTAAAACCACCATATTGTTGGCTCGCTGCAGCCATAACAATATCGCCAATAACGTCGAACGCAACCGCTAGTGATTTTGGTTCATTGTACCAAAGGTTACCCATTTCAAATCCGCCTTTAAGTACGTTGCCAACATCAAATAGACAGCAGTTCATTGTGTCACGTCTTGCTGACATATCGTGAATGTAGATGTATCCATCACGAATAGCTTGTAAGTCTTCAACTGTTAAGAAGAATTTTTTGTATAATTCTTTGTTTAATTGGTTGAATATTAAAGAGCGTTTTGTAGAAACTAATGCTGAGTCAGAGTTTGAGTTTTCTTTGTCGCCAATATACATAATTTTTTGGCTTTCTTGATAAACTTTATCAAGCATTCTAACGAAATCTTGTTTATAGTTTCTATAATTTCTGTAGCTTTGACCAACTTTTGGGTTAACACCTTCAAGTGCTGCTTCAACAATATTGTGCATATCGTGAATAAGAATTTCTGTTTTTCCACAATCTTCAACATCTTTTTCTACGATTTGGCAAATTTCATTAATTTGCGCTTCCGTAAAATTGATAAGCACACGTTGAGCAGATTTTTTTACCGCATTAACAACCTTTGTTATATCAAATTTTTCTTTTGTTCCGTCTTTTTTTATAACAAAAAAACATTTAGACTCATTATTTTCCATGCTCTACCTCAGCTATGTCGTTGCATACCTCAAAACACGCATAAAATATGCCGTTTTAAAACTGCTTACTATCCCAAATCTCTCGTTTGTATCAATTATATTTTACACTAAATTTGCATGCCTGTAAACTGTAAAAAACTAAAATTGATAATTATTATTGATTTTAAAAATATAAATTTTAAAAAATTGATGAATATGTAAATATAAGCTATAATTTTATTTGTTTAAAATAGAAATTAGGTATTTATGAAATTGAAGGCTTTTACACTTGCTGAAGTTTTGATTGCACTTGTTATAATTGGCGTTATAGCTGCAATGACAGTTCCAAGTATTACGGTTGGAACAAGAAAATCAGAGTATTCTGCAAGATTAAAGAAATTTTACGCAACAATAAACCAAGCTCAAACAAGGGCATACGCACTTGGGGATTATTGGGATATATGGTGCGAAGAAACTTCAAAAGATTATGATACTTCGACAAAGACAACTCAAGCTTTTGCTGAAACATATTTATTGCCAAATGTTTCTGCTAGTAAAAAAGGTGTTGTAAATGGTAAATATACAATATATTTAAATGATGGGACTAGTTTTTATTTAACGAAAGAACAATGTTTGCATTTCTTTTTTGATGCGAATGGTGATAAAAAACCAAATGTTTCTGGACGTGACCAATTTAGATATACTTATTGTCCTTCGACAATTGATAGAAGCTTGATTGACGCACAGCCAGGAGTTTTAATTGCATATCCTTGGCAGGCTGGTAAAACAAGAGCGCAAGCAAAAAATGCTTGTAAAACAAGTCCTGATACGTGCTCTAAATTGCTGATGATGGATGGTTGGGAATTTAAGGACGATTATCCTCATAAAATATAAAAAATTCTTAATTGCAAAAAGTTATTTTTCAATGAATTCTAGCAAAAGACTATAATCGCCCTTATCTGCCCTTTGTAACGCATAAATATAATTTTTTCTTAGTTCGGATATTTGTGTTAAATTTCCAGAACCCCAATTTAAAGCTGGGAATCCTTGTTTTTTCATTAATAAATCTGCCATTAATCGAGAAATTCTACCATTGCCGTTTGGGAAAGGATGTATTTGTACTAGCCTATGATGAAATCTTATTGCAATTTCTTTTTCAGAATAAGTTTTGTGTTCTAGCCAAAATTTTACATCGTCAAGCAATATTCTTAACTTTGGTTGTATTGCATAAGGAGCAACACCGATATTTCGTTCGCTTATCCTATATGTGCCAGTCCATTTCCAAATATCACCGAACATCTTTTTGTGTAATGTTTTAATAAAGCTTTCATTTAGGATATCTTTTTTATTATTTAAAAGCCAAATTTCAGCATCGGTAATGCCTTTTGTTTCAAGCTCGTTAAGTTCTGCCCTGGTTGTAACCCATTTTTGTTTTAATTGCTGTTTTTCTTCTTCTGTAAGTGGTGTTGAATTGTCATCTGTCTCAAAAATATTCATAATTTCTTAGTCGTTTTCATCCCAAATTCGAGTAATATTTCCATTTAATAGTTCTTGTGTAATATCATTCAGTAAATCGTCAGTATTAGCTAGTTGATTTTCTAAGCTCATATTTTTGTTCACTTTTTCCAAGATTTTTTGAGCTTTTTTCTTTGCTTGAT
>CAZNLZ010000197.1:0-3261 GCA_964574225.1 uncultured Muribaculaceae bacterium
TCTTAAACTTTTGAATAAATTTAATGATTGACATACAATTATTATAAAATGAAACTAAAAACTAAACAATTTTATTAACTTATATAAATAGGCTAGGGTATGGAAAAAGAGCAAGCAATAACAAGAATAAATGAACTACGTAAAATCATTGAAGAAAACAATGAAGCTTACTATGTTTATGATGCACCGAAAATAACAGACTTTGAGTATGATGAACTATATAGAGAATTAAAAAGACTTGAAGAAGAATACCCAGAGCTTATTACAGACAATTCTCCAACACAAAAAGTTGGCGATAAAACTGCGCAAGGATTTAAAGAATTAAAACACAAATACAGATTATACAGTTTAGATAATACAAATAACTATGACGACCTAAAAAAATGGTACGAAAGAACAAAAAAAGAATACAAAAATGAACCTGATTTAGATTTAGTTGTCGAGCTAAAAATCGATGGTTTATCTTGTGCGCTATCATATGAAAATGGGGAGTTAAAGATTGGTGCAACAAGAGGAAATGGGATTGTTGGAGAAAATATAACTCAAAACATCAAAGCAATAAAAACAATCCCGCAAAAACTATCTAAACCAATAAATTTAGAGGTGCGTGGTGAAGTTTATATGCCTGTTTCATCATTTGAAAGACTAAATTCAGAAAATATTGAAAAAGGACAAAAAGAATTTGCAAACCCACGAAATGCGGCTGCAGGCTCGCTTAGGCAATTAGATTCAAATATTACAGCACAAAGAGATTTGCACTTTTTTGCTTATACAGCAATATCTGATGACAAAGAATTATTTAAAACTCATTATGAAGCATTAAAATTGCTAGAAGAACTTGGATTTGAAACAAATCCAAATTATGCACTTGTAAAAGGTGTTGAGCCAATTATAGAAAAATGCGAATATTGGGCGCAGGAACGTTTCAACTTAGACTATGCAACAGACGGTATGGTTATAAAAGTAAACGAACTAGCAAAACAAAATGAATTAGGCTTCACTTCTCGTGCACCAAAATGGGCAACTGCATTCAAATTTCCACCAGAAGAAGTTTGGACAAAGTTAGAAGGCATAGAACTAAGCGTTGGAAAAACAGGAGCAATTACACCAGTTGCGTTATTAACACCTGTTCAATTGGCTGGTACTGTCGTTAAAAGGGCTAGTTTACATAACTTTGATGAAATCCAAAGACTAGGAATAAACATTGGAAATGAAGTTCTTATAAAAAAAGCAGCAGAAATCATCCCAAAAGTAATTAGAAAAAAAGAAAATGAAGATTTTGGCACGTACCAAACCCCAACACAATGTCCTGATTGCCATTCTGCCGTAGTAAAACCAGAAGGTGAAGTAGTTCTTTATTGTACAAATACTTTAGGTTGCCCATCACAAATAAAAGGAAAAATTGAATATTGGGCGTCAAAAGAAGCTATGGATATTGATGGCGTTGGCGAATCAATAGTAGAAAAGCTATACGATGCAGGTCTTATAGCTGACTTTGCCGATTTATACAAGCTAACAATAGAAGACTTTATGACGCTTGATTTAATAAAAGAAAAATCAGCAGATAATTTGTTTAATTCAATTCAAGCGTCAAAAACACCTTCTATGACGAAATTTTTAACTGCATTAAGCATAAAACATATTGGAAAAGAAACTGCAGATTTAATTGCAAATGAATTTCCTACATTGGATACAATCAAGAATGCAACTGTTGAAGATTTAATAAAAATCGACGGCATTGGAGATAAAGCAGCAAAAAGTATTGTTGACTTTTTCAATGACGAAAATAACAAAAAAATACTAGCAAAATTAAAAGAATATGGAGTAAATCCGCAAGGTAGTGCTTTTGAAAAAGTTTCAAACATATTTGAAGGAAAAACTTTTGTTATAACAGGCACACTATCTCAACCAAGAAATGTTTTTGAAGAAAAAATTAAGAAATATGGCGGCAAAGTTTCAGGCAGCGTAAGCAAAAAGACCTCATACGTTTTAGCCGGCGAAAATCCAGGTTCAAAATTTGACAAAGCCTCTGCTTTAGGTGTTATAATACTAACTGAAAGGGATTTTAACGCATTATCCGAGGGAAATAACAATGAAGAAAAATTTTAAAGTAATTACCATAAATGGTATAAGAGGAGCTATCGTAGCTGTTTTTATAGTTATGGGTTTAATCGCTGGTTTTATAATTTCTCCAGGTTGGGTATGCATGCAACTTTGGAACTATGCAATTGAAGAATTGAACATAGTTGCGTCAACTATGAATATTTATCAAGGCATTATGATGTGGGCAATTATTGCACTATCATTATATGCATTAAACAACAAACGTGCGTTAATTGGTTTTGGTTCATATCAAGGTCTTTCTCCAGAACAAATAAAAGACATTATGAATAGGGCAAAAGAATCTGAAGACAAGATTTTAAGACAACTTGAAACAATGGCAAAAGAAAAAGCTGAAAAAGAGATAACTGAAGAAGTTGCCCAAAAAGAAGAACCAACTATTGAAATAGAAAATGAAAAAGAAAAGGTAGAAGTATAATGAAAAAAGCTATACTTTCTCTTGTGCTATGTACTTTTATATTATTTGCTAATCAATTCGCAGATGCAGCACAAACTCAACAAATAAAAAAAGAAGCTGGTTATATTTCACTTAACGGAAGCAAAGAAATTGAAGTAGAACCAAATATTGCTAAAATAACATTTGCTGTTGAAAACACAGGTAATGACGCACAAAAAGCAACAGCAGAAAACAATACAATATCAAACAACATAATTACAGCATTAAAACAAATAACAAACTCAAAAGATGATGTTATAAAGACAACAAATTTTTCTGTTAGACCTGTTTATTCAACTCAAGGCGGCAAAAGAACAATAAAAAACTATACAGCGGTAAATTCTGTAACAGTTGAAACAAAAGATATATCAAAAGTTTCAAAACTAATAGATACGGCAATCGCAAGCGGTTCAAACAGAGTCAATGGCTTATCTTATGGTTTTGAAGGCGAAAAGAAAGTTTGCACAGATTTATATCCTGAACTAATTAAAGATTTGAAAACTCAAGCAAATGTTTTAGCCATTGCCGCAGGAACAACACTTGACGGTCTAAAACATATGAATGCTTCTTGCAATATGGATAGTTATGTATCAAACGGAAGATTTTATGCAAAAAATACTTCTTTCGATAGTGCAGTAGGAGAATCTACATCAACTCCTGTTGAAGCAGGAAAAGTTAAAATCAGAGTATATGTTAACGCAGAC